>JBLMVY010000305.1:0-10531 GCA_050256935.1 Candidatus Levyibacteriota bacterium
GAGGCGGGCACGGTCGAAGGCACCGGGCGCGGCGGACGCATCACCAAGGGCGACGTGCTCGGGGCGATGGAGGCGAGGAGCGCCCCCGCGCCGCTGCCTCCTGCGCCTGCCCCGGCCGCGAAGGCGCCGCCGGCGCCGGCCGTTCGCAGCGAAGCGAGGCCCACGCCGATCGCGCCGCCGCTCACGCGCGGCTCGCGTCCCGAGCAGCGCGTGCCGATGTCGCGGCTGCGCGCGCGCGTGGCCGAGCGCCTCGTCCAGTCGCAGGCGACGGCGGCGATCCTGACGACGTTCAACGAAGTCAACATGCAGCCGGTGATCGACCTGCGCAACCGCTACAAGGAGCGCTTCGAGAAGGAGCACGGCGTGAAGCTCGGCTTCATGGGCTTCTTCGTCAAGGCGGCCGTGCACGCGCTCAAGAAGTTCCCGCTGGTCAACGCGTCGATCGACGGCAACGACATCGTCTACCACGGCTACTACGACATCGGCATCGCCGTCGGCAGCCCGCGCGGCCTGGTCGTGCCGATCCTGCGCGACGCCGACCAGATGTCGATCGCCGACATCGAGCGCCAGATCGCCGACTACGGCAAGCGCGCGCAGGACGGCAAGCTGACGGTCGAGGAGCTGACCGGGGGCACCTACACGATCAGCAATGGCGGCGTGTTCGGATCGATGCTGTCGACGCCGATCATCAACCCGCCGCAATCGGCGATCCTGGGCGTCCATGCAACCAAGGATCGCGCGGTCGTCGAGAACGGCCAGATCGTCGTGCGGCCGATGAACTACCTCGCCCAGTCCTACGATCACCGGATCATCGACGGCCGCGAGGCGGTGCTGTCGCTGGTGGCGATCAAGGAGGCCCTCGAGGATCCCGCGCGGCTCCTGCTCGATCTGTGACCATGGCTGACCAGCGCTTCGACGTCGTCGTCATCGGCGGAGGTCCCGGCGGCTACATCGCCGCGATCCGCGCCGCGCAACTGGGCCTTGCGACCGCCTGCGTCGACGACGGGACGCGGCCGGACGGACGGCCCGCCCCCGGCGGCACCTGCACCAACGTCGGCTGCATCCCGTCGAAGGCGCTGCTCCAGTCGTCGGAGAACTTCGACCACGCGGGGCACGCCTTCGCCGATCACGGCATCGGCGTTTCCGGCCTGTCGATCGACGTGACGAAGATGCTCGCGCGCAAGGACCGGGTCGTCGGGCAGAACAACGACGGCATCCTGTACCTGTTCAAGAAGAACCGGATCGCGTTCTTCCACGGGCGCGGCGCGTTCGCGGGCAAGGATGGCGACGCCTGGAGGATCGGGGTCACCGGCGCGACTGCCGCTTCGCTGACGGCGCGCCAGGTGATCGTCGCGACCGGATCAGTGCCGCGCGCGCTTCCCGGCGTCCCGTTCGACAACCAGCGCATCCTCGACAATGCGGGCGCGCTGGCGATCCCCGAGGTCCCGAAGCGCCTGGGGGTGATCGGCGCGGGCGTCATCGGCCTCGAGATGGGCAGCGTCTGGCGCCGCCTGGGCGCGGAAGTCACGATCCTCGAGGCGCTGCCGTCGCTGCTGCCGGCCGCGGACGAGGCGCTCGCGAGGGAAGCGCACAAAGCCTTCGGCCGGCAGGGGCTCGCCATGCATTTCGGCGTGACGATCGGCGCGGTGGGCGCAGGCAAGGATCGCGTCGACGTCGAATACAAGGATGCCGCGGGTGCCACGCAGGGCGCGAGCTTCGATCGCCTGATCGTGTCCATCGGGCGCATCCCGACCACCGCGGGCCTCGGAGGCGAGAGCGTCGGCCTGAAGCTCGACGCCAGGGGCTTCGTCGAGGTCGACGCCGACTGCAGGACCAACCTGCCGGGCGTGTGGGCGATCGGCGATGTCGTCCGCGGGCCGATGCTCGCGCACAAGGCCGAGGAGGAGGGGGTGGCGGTCGCCGAGCGCATCGCCGGCCTCCACGGCCACGTCGACTTCAACACCGTTCCCTGGGTGATCTACACGTCGCCGGAGATTGCGTGGGTCGGCCAGACCGAGCAACAGCTCAAGGCCGCCGGGGTGTCCTACCGGGCGGGAAGCTTTCCCTTCTCGGCCAACGGCCGCGCGCGGGCGCTGGGCGACACCACCGGCTTCGTGAAGATCCTGGCCGACGCGGGGACCGACCGCATCCTGGGCATGCACGTCATCGGCCCGATGGCCAGCGAGCTCATCGCCGAGGGCGTGGTCGCGATGGAGTTCGGCGCGGCGAGCGAGGACCTCGCGCGGATCTGCCACGCGCATCCGTCGCTGTCGGAAGCGACCAAGGAAGCCGCGCTCGCGGTCGACAAGCGGACGCTCAATCTCTGACCCCCCCCGTCGCGACGCCGACCTGGCGTCGCATCCGATCCTCACTCCGGTCCCTTGAGCACGGCGGACTTCCCCGGACAGATCACGCGCCGCCAGGGCGCACTGATCGACTACCTCGAACCGCTGCTCGACCGCCGCCGCGCGACGCTGGATCACGCGCAGGTGGCGGCGCTGGAGCGGCTGCAGGTCCTCGCCGACGACCTCGCCGCATTCCGCGCGGCCCGCCGCTCGAAGCTGAGGCGGCTGTTCGCCGCGCCGTCGGTCCCGCGGGGCGTCTACCTGTGGGGCGGAGTCGGCCGCGGCAAGAGCCTGCTGATGGACAGCTTCTATGCGACGGTGGCGATCCAGCGCAAGACGCGGACCCACTTCCATGCCTTCATGCGCGAGATCCACGTCGCGCTCGCCGCGCTGAAGGACGAAGCCGATCCGCTCGCGAGCGTCGCGACCCAGATCGCGCGGCGCTACCGCCTGATCTGCTTCGACGAGTTCCACGTCTCCGACATCGCCGACGCGATGATCCTCGGCCGGCTGCTCTCGGCGCTGTTCGATGCAGGCGTGGTCCTGGTCATGACGTCGAACTACGCGCCCGAGCGCCTGTGGCCCGACGGGCTGCTGCGGCAGCGGTTCCTGCCGGCGATCATGCTGATCAAGCAGTGGCTCGACGTCGTGGAGGTCGACGCCGGCGTCGACTATCGGCTGCAGGCGCTGGAGCACCTGACGACCTGGCACGTTCCCGCCGGCCCGGCCGCGGACAGCGCGATGCACGCGGTGTTCGAGGGCATGCGGGCGGGGCCCGACGAGGAGCTGCGCTTCGAGGTCGAGGGCAGGCCGCTGGTGGCGCGGCAGCGCGCCGGCAGCGTCGTGTGGTTCGACTTCGCGGCCCTGTGCGACGGACCGCGCTCGCAGCGCGACTACCTGGAGATCGCGCGGCGCTTCGCCGTCGTGTGCCTGTCGGGCATCCCGCGGATGGGCCCGGGCACCGCCGATCAGGCAAGGCGCTTCACCTGGCTGATCGACATCCTGTACGATCACCGCGTGAAGCTTGTCGCATCCGCGGAAGTCCCGGCCGAATCGCTCTACCTCGAAGGTCCGCACGCGCGCGAGTTCCCGCGGACCGTCAGCCGGCTGATCGAGATGCGCACCCGCGACTACATGGCGCTGCCGCACATCAGCGGCGCGGCGCCGTCCGCGGCAGCGGGCTGAGCGCCGACTTCCTTCCACCGTCGCGCCCCCGGGCGCCAGGAGAGACCCGTGCAGACATTCAAGGCCTACCGCACGTTCCAGGAAAACGGCGTCGTGACGAGCCGCTTCGTCACCATGGGCATCGACGAGCTCGATCCGGGCGAGGTGGTGATCCGCACCAAGTACTCGACGATCAACTACAAGGATGCGCTGTCGTACAACGGCACCGGCAAGATCATGCGCAAGTTCCCCACGGTCGCCGGCATCGACATGGCGGGAACGGTCGAATCCTCCGCCGACGCCCGTTTCAAGCAGGGGGACAAGGTGATCGTCACCGGATACGACCTGGGCGTCGGGCACGACGGGGGCTACGCCGAGTTCGTGCGCGTCCCGGCCGACTGGATCGTGCGCCGCCCCGAGAGCATGACGGCGTTCGACGCGATGACCCTGGGCACCGCGGGCTACACGGCAGCGCTGGCGATCCACCTGATGCAGCACAACGGCCTCGCCCCGGCCAACGGTCCGGTCGCGGTGACCGGCGCGACCGGGGGCGTGGGCTCGGTCGCCATCGAGATCCTCGCCAAGCAGGGCTACGACGTGGTCGCGATCACCGGCAAGGGACAGGAGGCCGACTACCTGCGCGGCATCGGCGCGCGCGAGGTGATGCTGCGCACCGCGCTCGACCTGTCGAAGATCCGCCCGCTGGAAAAGGCGACGTTCGCCGGCGCCGTCGACAACCTGGGTGGCGACATCCTGGCGTGGCTGCTGGCGAGCGCCAAGATCGGCGGCACCGTTGCCGCGGTGGGGCTTGCCGCCGACATGAAGCTTTCGACGACCGTCGCGCCCTTCATCCTGCGCGGCGTCCACCTGCTGGGCACCGACAGCGCCAACACGCCGATGGCGCTGCGCCAGCGGCTGTGGAACAAGCTGGCGGTCGAATGGCGGCCCGATCGCGTCCACGACCAGGTCCGCACCATCGATTTCGACGAGCTGCCGACGCATTTCGACGCCTACCTCAAGGGCATGGTCCGCGGGCGCACGGTCGTGCGCATCGCCGCCGACACCCACCCCTGACCGGGCAAGAGGTGACACGCGACGGGTAACCGAGGACCGCGGGGCGAGCCGCGAGCGAGGAGGCGGGGGTCATGGACAACGAGTCTGATGCAATCCGGGCGAAGGCGGCCATCGCCGCCTGCAGCGAGTTCCACCGGCGCTCGATCGAGGATCGCGACGCGTTCTGGCGCGAGGAAGCGAAGCTCGTCGACTGGCAGGAGCCCTTCACGCAGGTTCTCGATTACGCACGGCCACCCTTCGCGCGCTGGTTCGTCGGCGGGCGGACCAATCTGTGCCACAACGCCGTGGACCGGCACCTCGCGACCCGCGGCGAGCAGCCGGCGCTGGTCTACATCTCGACCGAGACCGGGCAGTCGCGGACCTGCACGTACGCCGAGCTGCACGAGGAGGTCAACCGCTGCGCGGCGGTGCTGAAGGCCCACGGCGTCGGCCGCGGCGACCGGGTGCTGATCTACATGCCGATGATCGCCGAGGCGGTGTTCGCGATGCTCGCCTGCGTGCGCATCGGCGCGATCCATTCGGTGGTGTTCGGCGGCTTCGCGCCGGCGAGCCTCGCCACCCGGATCGACGACGCCCGACCCCTGCTGATGGTCACCGCCGACGCCGGCATGCGCGGCGGCAAGACCATTCCCTACAAGCCGCTGGTCGACGAGGCGCTGCGGATCGCGCGCCACCCGCCCCGCCACGTGCTCCTGGTCAATCGCCGTCTCGACCCGGGGCTGGCGATGCAGGCTCCGCGCGACGTCGATTTCGCCGCAGCGAGCGCGGCGCAGGCGGGCGCCCGCGTCCCCTGCGAATGGCTCGAGTCCTCCGAGCCTTCGTACATCCTCTTCACGTCGGGCACCACCGGTCGGCCCAAGGGCGTGCAGCGCGACACCGGCGGCTACGCGGTCGCGCTGGCCTCGTCGATGCGGCGCATCTTCGCGCTGGCTCCCGGCGAGACGATGTTCACCACCAGCGACATCGGCTGGGTGGTCGGGCACTCGTACATCGTCTACGGGCCGCTGATCAACGGCTCGCCGACGGTCCTCTACGAAGGGCTGCCGATCCATCCCGATCCCGGCATCTGGTGGAAGATCGTCGCCGAGCACAAGGCGAGGACGATGTTCAGCTCGCCGACCGCCATCCGCGTGCTCAAGAAGCAGGACCCGTCGTACATGAAGCGCCACGACCTGTCGTCGCTGCGCTACCTGTTCCTCGCCGGCGAGCCGCTGGACGAGCCCACCGCCCGCTGGGCCGCGGACGCGCTGGGCGTGGCGGTCGTCGACAACTACTGGCAGACGGAGACGGGCTGGCCGATCCTCTCGGCGCAGCCCGGGGTCGCCGACACTCCGCGCAAGTTCGGCTCGCCGTCGTTTCCGGTCTACGGCTACGACGTCAAGCTGGTCGACGGCGCGACGGGCGCGGACGCCGCCGCCGGCGAGAAAGGCGTGCTGACCATCGCGCCGCCGCTGCCGCCCGGCTGCATGACCACGGTGTGGGGCAACGACGAGCGCTACGTGTCGACCTACTACCGGACGGTCCCCGGCCGCGAGCTCTATTCGACCTTCGACTGGGCGACGCGCGACGTCGACGGGTACTACTTCGTCCTGGGCCGCACCGACGACGTCATCAACGTGGCCGGACACCGCATCGGCACGCGCGAGATCGAGGAGGCGGTGCAGGCCCACGCCGGCATCGCGGAAGTCGCCGTCGTCGGCGTCCAGGACGCCATCAAGGGCCAGGTTCCGGTCGCGTTCGCCGTGGTCAAGGACGCGTCGAGGATCGCCGATGCGTCGGGCGCGGCCGCGATGCAGGCCGAGGTGATGCAGACGGTCGACCGCGAGCTGGGCGCGATCGGGCGTCCGGCGCGCGTGCACTTCGTGACCCTGCTGCCCAAGACCCGCTCGGGCAAGCTGCTGCGCCGCTCGATCCAGGCGCTGGCCGAGGGGCGGGACCCGGGCGACCTGACGACGATCGAGGACCCGGGGGCGCTGGAGCAGATTCGCGCCGCGCTCAAGGCCCCTTAGCCTCGGCCGGGCCCCGCGGCCCCTCGACGCCATGTGCCGTCGCGAATCGCCCCGTGCTCATTCACCCCGGTAAAAGAGCGCGTACGCGTTGAGCAGGTACGCAGTCAGCAGCCCGAGGCCGATCCAACCGACCGCACCGACCAGCCGTCTTCGCGGACGGTAGAGCAGGCCGACGATGACGATCCCGGTCATCACCGAGGCGGACATCGCGGACGTTGCGTGCAGCGGCGAGACGTGCGACAGCAGCGGCCCCCGCCAGAAGAGCAGGTCGTCGACGGCGATGATGGCAATGTTGAACAGGTTGCTGCCCAGGAGATTGGCGATCGCCATGTCCAGCGCCCCGATCCGCAGCGCAGAGATCGATACGGCAAGTTCCGGCAGGGACGTGGCGCCGGCGATGAACAGCGTCCCGACGAACGTCGTATGCCAGTCCATGACACGCGCCAGCCGGGTCGCGACGAAGGGCAGCCACAGGCCGCTCGCCACGACGACCAGCGCGGCTGCCGCGTAACCCAGAATGGCCCGCGCGAGCGTGTACTGCGGGTAGCGGACGCCAGCCTGCCCGGCATGGGCGGCGGCCTGCGAACGTTCGTGGACGAACACCGTGCGAACGGCCACGACATAGAGCACGACGATCACCGGCGTGTACACGCCCACGCGCCCGATCGAGAAGCTGACCCCATGACTGGCGAGGATGATGTTGAGGCCGGTGAAGCCGATGAGGACGACACCGAAGGCGGCGGCCAGGATATGCCCTTGGCTGGCGCGGCGATAGATCGATTCCCCGCGATGCAGCAGCTCGAGCACGACGAGGATCGCGAGGTTGAACACGCAGCTTCCCAGTACGTCGCCCACCGCGATGTTCGGCGCCATCGCGACCGTGACCGAGCTGATTCCGGTCGCGAGCTCCGGGAGCGACGTGACGGTCGCCAGCAGGACCATGCCGATCCATCTCCCGGACAGCCCGGTCCTGTCCGCGATGACATCGCCATAGCGGGAGAGGCGGGCCCCCGCGAGCGCAATCAGCGTGGCGCAGGCTGCGAACTCCAGCCAGACTTCCGCGACAGGGCCCGTCGGCAACGCCCGGTCTTCCTCGTTGCGCTAGGGCGCGGCCGGCGCGCGCGACGTGCCCGCGGTCATTTCACGAGCGTGACGGGCACCTCGGCGAGATGCACGACCTTGGTCGCCACCGACCCGAGGATCAGCCCGGGCAGGGCGCCGGTGCCGCGGGTGCCCATGACGATGCAGTCGCAGCCCTCGTCGGCGGCGATCGCGACAATGGTTTTGGCCGCGTCACCGAGCTCGGTGCGCAGCCGGTGAGGAATGGCGGTGCCGCCGAGGCGCTGGCGGGCAGCCTCCGTGGCCTGCTGCCCGAGCTGATGGCGATGGGCCAGCATCGCTTCCTTAGCCAGACCGTGGGTCTGCCAGTCGACGATTTCCGGTTGCACGTTGAGCAGGACGACCTCGAGGGCGGCCCCGCTCCCCGCCACCTTCAGGAGGTGCTCGATCGCCCGGTCGGCGTGGGTGGAACCGTCGATCGCAACAAGAACCTTGTACATGGGCGTGGACTCCGGGATCGCGTCGGGTGCTGCATCGCCTCGCGCGGCGCCGACCTGGGCGGCAGCTTCCGGGAGCGGCCTGCAAGGCGATAGGCGATAATCTCCGTTTTAGCCACCCGACGCCAGCCCGCGCCCGCCATGCCTGCCGCTTCCCCCGCCTCGCCCCACGTTCCGCTGGCCGAGGTGACCCGCGGCGGGATCGTCGAGAGCCTCCATTCGGGCTCGGTCGCGGTCGTCGACCGCGATGGCCGCGTGCTGCATGCGGCCGGCGATCCCCGGCACCTGACGTTCACGCGCAGCGCGCTCAAGCCGCTGCAGGCGCTGCCCTTCGTCGCAGCGGGAGGGGTGCAGCGCTTCGGGCTCTCCCAGCCCCAGATGGCGCTGCTGTGCGCGAGTCACTCGGGCGAGCCGCGGCATGCCGAGGCGGCCGCGGACATCCTCGCGCGCGCCGGGTGCACGCCCGCCGACCTGCAGTGCGGAACGCACGCGCCGCGCTTCTACGACACCCGGGGCGAGGTCCCGCCTCCGCCCCCGTACTCCCCGCTGCAGCACAACTGCTCGGGCAAGCACAGCGGCATGCTCGCCTACTGCGCGCTGTGCCAGTGGCCCAAGGCGTCCTATCTCGAGTTCGAGCACCCGGTCCAGCAGGCGATCCGGCGCTCGGTGGCGGCGTTCACCGGCGTCCCCGTCGAATCGCTTGTCGCCGGGGTCGACGGCTGCTCGGCGCCCAACTATGCGGTGCCCCTCTCGGCGCTGGCACGCGCGTTCGCGCGGCTTGCAACCGCGGGGGTCGATCCCGATTATGGGGATGCGCCGCGGCTGCTGGCCGATGCCATGGTCGCGAACCCGGCGATGGTCTCCGGCGAGGGCCGCAGCGACCTGGCGCTGATGCAGGCCGGGCGGGGCGACTGGGTGGCCAAGATCGGTGCCGAAGGCGTCCAGGCGATCGGGATACGCAGCCGGGGGATCGGCATCGCGATCAAGGTCGCCGACGGGCAATCGCGCGGGCTTCTGCCGTCGGTCGTCGCGGTCCTCGACCAGCTGGACCTGCTCGACGACGCGTCGCGCGCGGCCCTCGCGGCGTGGGCGAGGCGCCCGATCCGCAATTACCGGGGGACGCTGACCGGCGAGATCCGCCCGGCAGTCCGCCTCGATGGGCCGGGGCAGGGCGCCCGGCAGGGGTCGCCGGACGGTCCCGGGGGCACCGCGCATCCGGCAGGGGGGGCAGGCGGCTGAACTATGAACGGAAAGGATGGTCTGTTGCTCCTAAGCGTGCAGCCACGCGCCGCCGGAAGGGTCCCGGTCCCGGAGCCGTCCGACGGTCGTCGGCCGCCGCGCCTGCCGTTCGGCGGGCATAACAACGACATGAATCAGGGACTACCCGCGGATGGGTGATCGCGAAGTCGATCAAGAGCTCGTATTGCGAGCACAAAGGGGTGACAAGCGCGCATTCGAGCTGCTGGTGGCCAAGTACCAGCGCAAGCTGGGGCGGCTGCTGTCGCGGCTGGTGCGCGACCCCGCCGAGGTCGAGGACGTGACGCAGGAGGCTTTCATCAAGGCGTACCGGGCATTGCCCAGCTTTCGCGGAGACAGCGCGTTCTACACGTGGCTCTATCGCATCGGGATCAATACCGCGAAGAACTACCTGGTCGCGATGGGACGCCGGGCCCCCACCTCGACGGGATTCAACCACGAGGACGCCGAGACCTTCGAGGATGCCGAGCAGCTTCGCGACACCGCCACGCCCGAGGCCGAGCTGATCGGCAAGCAGATCGCCTCGACCGTGAACCGGGCGATGGACCAGTTGCCCGAGGATCTGCGCACGGCGATCACGCTGCGCGAGATCGAGGGTCTGAGCTACGAGGAAATCGCGGCCGTCATGAACTGCCCGATAGGAACCGTGCGCTCGCGGATCTTCCGCGCGCGCGAGTCGATTGCAGCCGAGTTGCGGCCGCTGCTCGGCACCGACGATAACCGGAGATGGTGATGAGCGAGAACATTTCGCGCCTGATGGATGGCGAGGTCGAGGATGCCGAGCTGGATGGCATCTGTGCGACGCTGAAGGGCGGCGACGCGATGGCGACCTGGACCTGCTACCACGCGATCGGCGACGTGCTGCGCGGCGAGGTCCCCGTGACCCGCGACGTCCGCGCGGCCGTCGCCCGCAGGCTCGCCGACGAGCCGACGGTGCTGGCGCCGCGACGCAGCGTTCCGTCGGGACCGGCGTCATGGGCGTGGGCGGTCGCGGCGACGCTCGCCGCCGTCAGCGTCGTCGGCTGGACCGCGTATTCGCTGGTCGACGCGACCCCGGCCGGGATCGCTCGGGTGCGCGATGCCGGCACGATGCGTGCGGCGGAAGTGCGCCCGGCGACCGTGCCCA
>JBLMVY010000306.1:0-15246 GCA_050256935.1 Candidatus Levyibacteriota bacterium
CATGGTCGATTCTCCGTTGCATTGCGCGCCGCCGGCCGCTGATCGGCGCCGGCGCGAGGTTCATGCCTGCCAGACGCCATAGCCCTCCTCGCGCAGCGCGATGGCGAGCTCGACTTCCATCTCCCGCGCCCCCTCGTAGGGCATCGGGTTGTACACCTCGTAGAGCGACGGCAACAGCCGCAGCCCGTAGCGGGTGACGTAGCGGTTGGCCCTGATGCCGGCCTTGTGCTTGTCGAAGCGCTCGTCGGGAGCCAGGCCGGTCATGCCGACGTAGACGCAGCGCATGCCCGACCGGTAATCGGGATTCGCCCGCAGGAACCGCGGCTCCGACAGCACGTCCCGCGAGAGCTCGACGACGTAGACGCTGTGGTGATGGGTGGGCGTGGACCGGGGCACCCGACCATTCTGCACCAGCAGCGCGCGGGCATGAGGGCCGTCAAGCCATTGGCCGGCGCCGCGCGCGCCGGAGGACGCGATCGATGTTCCTCCGGGCATCGGACGCTACGCGGCCGCCGCGCACTCCGCAGCGGTCAGCGAATGGTCGTACCTGAATCGGCTCCGGAGGGAGGACGGCGCGCAGCCATGCGCCTCGAAGCGGGAGGCGCCGAGCTCGGCCGTGGCGATGCGGTCGATGAAACCGGCGTCGTAGCCGCTGACGACGAGCACGGTGTCGACGCCCGCATCCCTGCCGCGAAGCTGCTGCTCCGCCGTCATGGGCGCTGCAATCGCGGATTCGAGGACATGCGCGCTGGCAAAGCCCGGCTCGGAGGCGATGCCGGGCAGCGCATCGCCCAGCAGCCAGTCGCGCAATTCGCGCCGGCGACCTTCCCGGGGCGAATAGTGGATCTGCAGCAGCGCGCGGCCGAGTCCCAGGCCGACGCTTCCGTCGACGCGGCAGAAACCCCTGCGCATCCCGCGCAGCTGCGCCATCGTCCGGGTCGTCCACGCCGAGGGGTTGTTCAGGCGCTGCAGGTAGTCGGCGCCGGTGAGGACATTCACGTCGCGGACTTCGTAGATGACGAGGTAGCGCGGCGAGCCCGTGTCCGCGATCCAGCGCGTTCCGCGCAGGAAGCCGGGGATCGACAGGCGCTCGGGCATGTGCTCCTTGGTGTGCCAGTGATCATGGTCGGCGATGGCCGCCGGCGCCACGTCGAAGTTGAGCACCAGGGCCCCGTTACCGCACAGTGCCATGACCGCTCCATCGGCGAAGCAGGCGCACGTGCATCGGGCGCGTGAATCGGGCGCCGTCGCGACCGAGGTGCGGCTCGAAGACCGCGCGCACCGCGGCGAGCTTCGCGTCGTCGATGCGGTGATCGGCAAAGGTCGGCCGCATCATCCGCTGCTCGAAATCGGCGAAGTCCCTGAACTGCACCGGCATCTCGAAGCGTCGCTCGGCCACCTGTTTCCAGCGCCCCGACCCCACGGCAGCGTCCAGCGCCGCCTGCGCCGCCGCGCGCACCACGCCTTCGTCGTTGTACAGGCGGACGATCTCGTTGAGCGCGCCGCCATACACCGGCTCCGACGCGTAGAGGTGCCCGCCCGGCCGCAGCACGCGGGCAACCTCGTCCAGGGCCTGACCCATCGACGCCCGCGGCACGTGGTGCAGCGACTTCAGCATCAGCGCCAGATCGAAGCTCGCATCCGGAAAGGGAATGGCCTCGGCCCCACCGGCAACGAAGCGCAGGCCCGCCTGGGGTGCCGCGAGGTTCTTGGCGTGCTGCCGCTCGTCGACTTCCATTCCCGTCACGCGGCTGTCGGGATGGCGTTTCAGCAGCGCGCGCGCCAGCCCGGCCGCGCCGCACCCGAGCTCGATGATGTCCTGCCCGGCGAGCGGCACCAGGCTGCCCAGCACGTCGAGCTCGTCGTCGATCAGGGATGCAATCATGGTTGCCGTCACGATGCCTGCTTGATTCCGGTCAGAGAGAACACGCGCGCGCGCCAGGGCGACTCATCGAGGTAGAGGCCGCGCCCCTGAAGATCGCTTCCGTCGCGCAGGTATGCGGCATCGCCCATCAGATCCTGAAACTGCCATTGCCTCTCGCCCAGATCCTTGAGCGGCAACCGTACATAGCACTGGCTCTGGTTGGGCGCATAGTTGACCGTCACCAGCAGCCGCTCGCCGTCCGCGCCCTGCCAGGCGAAGGCCACGAAGCAGTCCCAGGTCCAGTTGCCCTCCCACGCCGGCGTGCAGTCGAGCAGCTGCCAGGTGCCGTCGCGCAGCGCCGACCGGCGCAGCACGGCCAGCAGCCGGCCGTAGAACTGTACCAGCCTCGGCTCGCGGTCTTCCCGGGGTGCGCGAACCAGATGGGGAGAGATGCGCTTCCTCCGGCCGCGGAACTGGCCCTGGTGAAAGAAGCGCAATCCCGGCGACAGGAACGTGATCACCGCGGCCGCCTCGTGGACGTCCGGCGCGAACGTCGCCGCCGCCCGCGGTTCGTCGTGGTTCTCAAGGAAGCGGGCGAGCTTGTCCTGGTAGTCGAGACCGGCGTGGAAATGCTCGCGCACCGGACGGGCATGCCCCTCGCGCAGGCGGTCGTAGAGCCGCTTGTCGTAGGCGTAATCGAAGCCCTGCTGCTGCATCGTCCACTCCAGATCCCAGTAGACCTCGGCCATGAACCGGAACCGCGGATGCATCTGCCGCACCGAGTCGATCGCCTTCGGCCAGAAGGGGTCGGGCCGGATCCTCCAAGTGCGTTCGAAGACCTCCGGCAGAACCAGCATCGCCATGTCGCAGCGCAGGCCGTCGCACTGCCCGGCGATTCTCGTGAGCTCGCCGATCATCGCCCGCTGCAATTCCGGATTGCCGTAGTCGAGCTGCAGCGTATCCGGCCAGCCATCGAAATAGGGATCGCGGCCGTAGGCGAGCACGCGCGCGCCGGTCCGCGTCTGCACGTGCCGGTAGTTCCGGGGCGCGCGAGCGAGGTCGTCCTCGCTGCCGTGCACGAAATATTCGGGACGTTCGCCGACCCAGGGGTGATCGGGCGCCATGTGGTTCGGGACGAAGTCGAGCATCAGCTTCAGCCCGCGTTCCCGCAGCCGCTGCCGCAGGCGGGCGAGCCCGGCATCGCCACCCAGATCACGATGCACGGTGTAGCTCTGGATCGCGAACCCGGACCCGCCGATGTCGTCGTCCACGAGGTCGGGCAAGGTCTCGGCGAACTCGCGCCGCCATCCGGCATGCGTGCGCGAGATCGCTTGCGCCGCCGGGCCGGTCTGCCAGACGCTCAGCAGCCAGACCCAGTCGAAACCCGTCTCCTTCAGGCGGTCCAGCTCCGCATCGGAAACGTCGTCCAGGGTCGCGCGCCTGCCGATCGCGCGCGACAGTTCGGTCAGCCAGACGCGGGTGTTGATCTGGTAGAGCGCCGGGTAGCGCGGGTCGGACACGTTGCCTCCGCGAATCCTGTGAGGCCGCAACCGCTGGGCCCCGGAAACGGCCGCCCGCGTTCAGTCGGCAGATCGGGCGCCGCCGGTGGCGCCCGGGGCGAATGCGGCCTGCTTGCCGACTTCGAGGGCGCGCTTGGGATCCAGCAGACCGTAGAGCTGGATGAGCTTCGCCACGAGTCCCGTCCAGCCCGTCTGGTGGCTGGCGCCGAGCCCCGCCCCGTTGTCGCCGTGGAAGTACTCGTAGAACAGGATGTGATCGCGCCAGTGGGGATCGGTCTGGAACTTCCCGGTGCCGCCGTACACCGGTCGCCGGCCCTGCGCGTCACGGGTGAAGATCCGGGTGAGCCGATCGGCAATCTCCTTGCTGACCTCGAAGAGGTTCAGCATCCTCCCTGATCCGGTCGGACATTCGACCTTGAAGTTGTCCCCGTAGTAGAGGTAGAAGTTCTGCAGCGCCCGGATGATCAGCGCATTGACCGGCATCCAGACCGGGCCGCGCCAGTTGGAGTTGCCCCCGAACATGCCGGTGTTCGACTCGGCGGGAAGGTAGCCGACGCGGTAGTCCTGGCCTTGAACCTGGAAGACGTACGGGTGCTGCTCGTGGACCTTGGAGAGCGAGCGGATGCCGTAGGGTCCCAGGAACTCGTTCTCGTCGAGCATCTTGGCGAGGATCCGGCGCAGCCGCTCCGGATTGACGAGGGCGACGATGCCGCGATCGGCGACGCCCAGATGCCCGGGCCCGGTGGGGTGCATGGTATCCCGCAGCTCGGGCATCCGGTCGAGGCGCCGCAGCATCGCCGCCATCGCCCGTGGAACGCGCTCGCGTTGCCATGCTTCGATCACCGTCGTCGCGCAGAGCGGGAGCAGCCCCACCATCGAGCGGACCTTGAGCCTCGTGCCGCTGCCGTCGGGAAGGCGCAGCAGGTCGTAGTAGAAGCCGTCCTCCTCGTCCCACATCCCGTCCGCTCCGCCCCGGTTCATCCCGGCGGCGATGTAGTAGAAATGCTCGATGAACTTGAAGACCATGTCCTCGTAGATCGGATCGTGCGCGGCGAGCTCGACCGCGAGTTCCAGCATGTTCTGGCTGAACAGCGCCATCCATGCCGTCCCGTCCGCCTGCTCGAGGTGGCCGCCGGTGGGCAGCGGAGCGCTGCGGTCGAAGACCCCGATGTTGTCCAGCCCCAGAAACCCGCCCTCGAACACGTTCTTGCCGAAGCGGTCCTTGCGATTCACCCACCACGTGAAGTTCAGCAGCAGCTTGTTGAACGTCGCCCTGAGGAAATCGACGTCGGTCTCGCCGCGCAGCGCCTGCTCGGTGCGGTGCAGGAAGAGGGTCGCGAAGGCGTGCACCGGCGGGTTGACGTCGCTGAAGTTCCACTCGTAGGCCGGCATCTGGCCGCTGGGGTGCAGGTAGAGGCCGCGCAGCATCAGCTTCATCTGGTCCTTGGCGAAGTCCGGATCGACGATCGAGATCGGGAGCGTGTGGAAGGCCAGGTCCCAAGCCGCGTACCACGGGTATTCCCACTTGTCGGGCATCGAGATGATGTCCTCGTTCAGCATGTGGAACCATTCGGAGTTCCGCGCGCTGCGATACCCGGAATGGAGCGGGTTCGAGTTGTGCTCGTCGAGCCAGTTGTCGCCGTCGAAGAAGAAGAACTGCTTGCTCCAGAGCATTCCCGCAAGGGCCTGGCGCATCACGTTCGCCGCATCCTTGCCCACCGACGGCGGCGTGACCGACCGGTAGAACTCGTCGGCTTCGCGCAGCCTGTCGGCGAAGATCCCGTCGAAATTCCCGCCGAAGGGGGCGTGCTCGGGCGACTTGCTGGACAGGCGAAGGCGGATCACCTTGGTCTGACCCGCGCCGATGCTGGCCCGGTAATGCGCCGCCACCTTGGTGCCCTCGTTGCCGGGATTCACCGCCTCCGCCCGACCCTGCACCAGGAAGTCGTTGATGCCGTCCTTGACGTGGGGGCTCTCGTTCTTCTGCCCCGGGAACAGTCGCTCGTGATTGGTTTCGTTCTCGGTGAACAGCAGCGGCACGTCGCCTTCGCAGCACAGGACGAACTCACCCAGCAGCGCATGGGTCGCGGCGACCGCGCGCGCCCCTGCGGGCGCCCGCCTCGGCCTGATGGCCGGTTTGCCCGGAGCCCTGTTGGAGGGCGCAATCCACGCCGACCAGTCGTTGCGGAACCACAGGGTCGGCAAGAGATGCAATTCGGCCGCATCCGGTCCCCGGTTGACCGCGGTGATCCGCACCAGGATGTCCTCGGCGTCGCCCTTTGCGTATTCGACGAAGACGTCGAAGTACCGGTCGTCGTCGAAGACCCCGGTGTCGAGGAGCTCGTACTCCATGTCGTCGCGGGTGCGCCGGCGGTTCGTCTCCACCAGGTCGGCGTACGGATAGGCCGCCTGGGGGTACTTGTACAGGTACTTCATGTACGAGTGGGTCGGCGTGCTGTCGAGGTAGAAGTAGTACTCCTTCACGTCCTCGCCATGATTCCCCTCGCTGTTGGTGAGTCCGAACAGGCGTTCCTTGAGGATCGGATCCTTGCCGTTCCAGAGGGCCAGGCTGAAGCACAGGCGCTGCCTGTCGTCGGAGATGCCGGCGATGCCGTCCTCGCCCCAGCGGTAGGCGCGCGAGCGGGCATGGTCGTGGGTGAAGGAATTCCAGGCATCGCCCGTCTCGCTGTAGTCCTCGCGCACCGTCCCCCATTGGCGTTCGCTGAGGTAGGGGCCCCACTTCTTCCACGCGACCTTCCCGTCGCGTGCTTCCTCGAGGCGGCGCAGTTCGCTGGCCATGGTCGGGTTCCTTCCGAAGTATCGATGTGCTTCCCTGCCCCGATCCCGGGCAAGCCGGGGGAACACGGCAGGTCTGTCCGGGCGGCGAGGCGCCGCCGCGGCCGGTCCGTCGATTCTGGCGCGCGCCGGGAGGGGCCAATTGACTCCCGTCAAACAAGTGTCCGATTGCGCGGCACCGCAAGCGGTCACACCCCGAATGCTGGTGCTGCCCGACGGCGCACGACGCCCGAACCCTCGAGTCGTTCCCGGTGCCTGCGGGTGTAGGATGCGGCGCAGCGAAGCATTGCCGAGCGCCGGGACGCGCCGCGTCACGCCAACGCGACGCGGAACACCGCAGCGCTCGGCGGACGCCCGGTCTCCATGACGCCTGCCGACCGGGTGGCGAACGATCGAACCGGCGAACGATGAAGAATCTCCTGATCCTCCACCTCGAGAGCATCACCCGGCAGCGGCTGGCCGATTTCGCGTCGGCATTTCCCAATACCCGGCGCCTCATGCGCGATGCACTGGTGTTCGACAATTTCTTCGCGTCGGCGACCTCGACCCTGATGGTCGTGGGCTATCTCCTTCACGGCAACGACTTCGAGTTCGACGCCGCGTCGGAATTCGAGGGCATGCGCCCCGCGGCGAACAATCGCAACCTCTTCTCGGTGCTCCGGGACCGCGGCTACGACGCCCAGCTCATCTGTCTCAACGGCTTCCACGGGGCCCGCCCGACGCGGCTCGCGGCCTGGCCCGACGACCTGCCTCCGGTCTGGGGCACCGACGATTTCCCGGCGCTGTTCGCCCGCTTCGAGGAACTGACCGACGCGCCGCCGTTCGCGATCTACGTCTGGGACCTCATCACCCACGTCGAACACAGCCTAGCGCTGGCCCCCTTCTCCCGGGGGCTGACCGACCAGGCCCGACGCGCCTGCGGCGTGGCCGACCACGCCATCGGCACGATGCTGGCGACCCTCGAGCGCAAGGGACTGCTCGACAGCACGGCGGTGGTCCTCTACGGCGACCACGGCGATGACTACTGGACCCACGGATTCAAGGGCGGCATGGTCCACGCGACCGAGCCCTACACGCAGATCACGCGTACGCCGCTGGCGATCCGCGACTGCGCCCTCACCCCCGGGACCCGCGAGAGCCTGGCGAGCACGATCGACCTCGCACCGACCTGCCGCGCGCTGCTCGGCATCGACGAGCCGGACGCATTCGCGCATTCCGGCGTGAACCTGCTCGAGCGCGCCCCAACGCTCGTGCACTCGCAGAACTTCACGGCCAACCAGCCCGACAACCGCGAGCTCGGCATCGTCAAGGCCCATGCCGTGGCCGACGACACCTGCAACCTGGTGGCGAGTTCCCGCGGTCTCGAGCTCTACGCCTATCGCCTCGACCCGGGCAATCACTGCAACCTCCTTCAGTTCTTCGACCTCTCCCCGGACGGTCGCCTCGCATGGCGCGAGCTCGGCCCCGCCAGCGCGCATTTCCGGGCCGCGCTGCAGGACAACGCCCGCGCGGTCGCCGACCTCGTCGAGCGTTTCGCAGCGCTGCGCGCGGCGCTGGCGGAGCGCCTCGCCGCCAAGCGCGCGTACATCGCCGGTCGCGGCGTCGATCCGGTGTTCGCACTCGATCCACGCTGCCTGGACACGATCGACAGGCACGGGCAAGCGACGTTCTTCGGCCCCCAGCAAGGCGTGCCGCCCCCCGCAGCGATGCAGCCTTTCACGTTCTCGTTCAAGCTTCGCTGACATGCGCACCCCTTCCCGACGCATGTGGATCGCGTGCGCTACCTGATCCTCACTGCCGGGATGGGCAAACGCATGGGCGCGGCCCAACGGGGCGTCCCGAAGTGCCTGATCGACGTCGAAGGCGAGCCCCTGCTCGGACGGCTGCTGCGGCAGATCCGGCGCTGTGACGCGTCGGCCGACGTGCATGCAGTGGTCGGGTACCGGAGCGAGCTCGTCGAGCCGCTGCTCGAAGGCTGCCGGATCGTCGTCAACCCGTTCTTCGACATCACCGGGATCAATGCGTCGCTCTGGTTTGCCCGCGCGTCGTTCGATCGGCCGCTGCTGGTCATCCACGGCGACGTCGTGTTGTCGGAGGAACTGGCGGACGCCCTCTTCTGCGCGCCAACGGAGTCTTTCGTCGCCTACGACAGCGGCATCCTCGACCCCAGGGAAATCAACGTCGCCGTGGCGGACGGCCGGGTGACGCGCTTCGGCGTCAATTTCGCCGGCTACAGCGGCGCCTACGCGGGCATCCTCAAGCTCTCTGCCCATGCGGCACGCCTGTTCGCGGAGACCCTCGATGGCCGGGTGCGACGCGGATTCAACGAGGCCCGCAGCTACTACTTCTTCGTGATGCGCAGACTGCTCGCCGACCCGGCCGTCAGGTTCGCGCCCTTCGATCTTGCCGGCCATCGATGGAAGGAGATCGATTTCCTCGAGGACGTCGCCATCGCGAGAGCGCGCATCGCCGGGACCGGGCGCAGCGATGCCTGCTAGCGGCGCCCCGGCTGCAGGGCTGGGGCAGCGCGGCAGCGGCGCCGGGTTGGTCGTCCTCGACGCCGGTGAACTGCCCGTCGACGACCAGGCACTGGCAGCCGCCATCGGCGCGATTCTCGACGGCGACGCGACCGCGTTCGCCCACGACCGCAACTCCCTGTGCTACCGGGTCCCCTTTCCCGGGCCCGGTGCGGCGTCGGGCAGCGCGATCGTCAAGGCCCCCCGACCCGGGCCGCAGCGGACCAACGACGATGCGACCTTCGCCTGGGAGGCCGCGATCCTCGCGCAGCTGCCTGCCGTCGGCATCGCGAGCGGACCCGCGCTGCTGGCGCGCGTCGTGGCGCAAGGCATCCATTTCCTGGTCACCACCGAGCTGCCCGGCAGGCATCCGGATCCGCGGGTGCATCCCCTCGATCGCCGGCAGCTGCTCGGGGTCCTCGACGGCCTGTACGCGATGGACTGCCGATTCCTCATGCATTACGACCTCAAGCCGGCGAACGTCCTGATCGACGGGGATCGCGCGGGCTTCATCGACTTCGAGTTCGCCCGCTTCGTGGATCCGTTCGGCGCCTATGCAAGCGCGGCCGCGACCTTCTGCGAGGATTTCAACGTTTCCGGCAACCCGCTCTTTCCTGCGCGATCGAACGTCGCCAACTTCGAGTTCCGCGCGCTGCACCGCCATCTGGCTGAGCTGGCGGCGACGCACTCGCTCGGCGCCGCCGACGCCCTGCATGCCGACTGGCTGCGCGGGCGGTCCGTCTACCACCGGCGAATGTCCGGCTTCCTTGCCGAACTGTCGGAAACCTCGGCCGGACGCTTCGCCGCGGGGAGCGGAATCGACGAGGATGGCGCCCGTCGGCGGCTGCTCGCAGCCGCGGCGCACGAGGACCTGCTGGCGATGCTGCTCGCGGAGCCGCCGGCGTCGGTGGTGCGCATCGAGCGCCTGCTGATGGCATTCCGCTGCGCGGTGTTCGAGCGGCACGATGACGAAGTCCGCCGACTGCGGGATGCCGCAGTGGCCGAAATCCGCGATGCCGCTTCGACGGCCCGCGGGCTGCCTGACGCCTATACGGCGGCGGTCGCGAGGACCCTCGAGCTGGTCGGGCGCAGCGTCCATCCGCGATGACGGCGCCGCGCCCGCGGATCGCTCCCTGGCCCGAGTCCGGCAATTCGCGTCGACGAAGCCGCACTCGCATGCTCTGGTCCCATCCCCATACGACACACCTGCGCGTCCGGTGAGGGAGCATTGCCTGTCGTGGGTCAATGCCCTGGGTTACCCCGCGTCCCTCGCCGTCCTCGCGACGGACCGCCCGGATCGGCCCGCCTCGGCGGGGTCGGGGAACGCGGATGCGAACGGCCGCTCAGGGGGACCGTGACGCGGCCGGCGCGGCGTGATCGAGATCCGGCCGCCGCCACGGGTCGACGTGGGTCATCAGGTTGAGCACCCGATGCCGCTGCATCACGCGTTGCCTGGCCAGCACCGCGATGTCGTGACCGGCCTCGACGCTGATGGCGGCGTCGACCTCGAGATGGGCGTCCACGACGATCATGTCGCCCATCTTCCGTGTCCGGATGTCATGGACGCCGAAGACCCCCGGCGTCTCCAGGAGCGTGCGCCGGATCGCCGTGGCCTCCTCCTCGTCGATGGCCCGGTCCATCAGGTCATGCAGCGCGTCCCACCCGAACTCCCATCCCATCCTGGCCACCATGAAGCCCACGATGAGGGCGGCGATCGGATCGAGGATAGGGTAGCCCGCCAGATTGCCGACGATGCCGATGCTGACCACCAGTGACGATGCCGCATCGGAGCGCGCATGCCAGGCATTGGCCACCAGCATGCTCGACTTGATGCGCTTGGCCACGAGCAGCATGTACCGGAACAGGAGCTCCTTGGTGGCCAGCGCACCCAGGGCCACCCAGAGCGCCACGACGCGAACCCTCTGCACGGACTCCGGGTCCTCGAGCTTGCGGAAGGCCGACCACAGCATGCCGACGCCGACGGCCAGCAGCAGGACGCCGAGCACCAGCGAGGCGGCAGTCTCGAAGCGCTGGTGGCCGTAAGGGTGGCCCTCGTCGGCGTCCTTCTTGCCGTGGTGACTCGCGAGCAGGACGACGAAGTCCGCCACGAGATCGGACAGCGAATGGATGCCATCGGCAACCAATCCCTGGGACTTCGCCAGGATGCCCACCACGATCTGCGTGGAGGTGAGCAGCAGGTTGACGCCCACGCTGACCCAGGTGCTGCGGGTCGCGGCCGCCGCGCGTTCGGCGAGGCTGGACGGAGTCTCGTCGGGATCTTCGATCGACTCGGTGAGATTCATTCGAAGCGATCGACCCGCGCGCCGGTGCCGGCGTTCAAGACCGCAACGGCGCTGCGCGGCTGCATCGAGCCGACGCCCATGACTCCGTCCACCGCGTACCCAGTCCGATGCATGATCTTCGACCTCGCGCAATCCTGCTGGGGCAGGTCGCGCGCAGATTACACCATCGCGGATCCCGGAGTCCGGGAGACCCAAGGCAGCGTCAGCGCATCAGGGTCCGGACCGATTCGGCGATCGCCTGCAACGCCGAGCCACCGCTCATCGCGGCCGGAGCTGCCGCCGCTGCCTTCGCAGCCGGTGTCGCGATCGCCTGGCTGCGCGACATCGAAATCACCAGCCCGCCGGTCGAGCCCGTCCCCGTCAGTGAAAGTCCGAACAGGGTCAGCGTGTCCCCACGCTCGACCACCAGGACGATGGCTCCGCCGTCGTTGATGTAATAGCCGCCATCGACGTAGGTGCCAGAAAAGGATTGCGTCATCGCCTGGCCGTTGCCGGTGAGCGTGAACGTCACGGCGTAGGTTCCATCGGCGCGGTAGGTCCACGTTCCCGAGGCGGAGAAGCCGGGCGCAAGCGTACTGGCGGCCA
Source organism: Candidatus Levyibacteriota bacterium (assembly GCA_050256935.1). Lineage (GTDB taxonomy): Bacteria > Pseudomonadota > Gammaproteobacteria > Burkholderiales > Casimicrobiaceae > VBCG01. Next base: position 11,585 of record JBLMVY010000306.1, read on the forward strand.
GGCCCGTCGAGTCCTGCACCCAGATGTCCTGGATCGCATACGTTCCGACCAGCGAACCGCTGGTCAGCGGCACCACGTCGGCGATGACGAAGTTCTGCTTGCTCTCCTCCCATACGACGCGGGTGCCCTGTCCACGTGCAGGAAAGTTGGGAATCCGATGGGCCGAAGCGAGGCCCCGGAGGAATTCGGCGCCCAGGTAACCGACCTGGAACGTGGCGCTGCCGAAGGGAACCCCGTCGGCGTAGACATCGACCCGATGCGCACCGCCCTGCAACAGCGCATAGTTGTACAGCAGCGAGAATCCGGTGTCGGAGCGGCCGCCGCAAACGCCCGCCGTATCCAGCCGCGACGTTCCCGCCCCCGCCAGTCCTGCCGACACGCCGTCGATGCGTACCTCGATGTTCCTCGAGGTGCAGTGCCAGCCGGTGATGGCACCGATTCCCGTCTCGATTCCGCCCGACTGGGGATTTTCCAGCGCTCCGAGCGCAGCCGCGCTGCTCGAAGCCAGCAACAGCGCCGCCGTGGCGATGCACGATGCAAACGCATGCCTGTTCATGATGACCCCCTTCCCGATCGGGATCACCATCGCGTCGCAGGCCATACGCCGATGCCGCAACCCTGCCGTCCGCGGCGTTCGCCGCGGGTGGTCCCGGCCCGCTCCGCTGCCGATCCCGGCGCGCAAGTCCCTTGCGCACTTCGCAATCCTGGCCCTCGGGTGCGCAGCGCGCCTTGACGACGATCAACCGGTGACCGGCCGCCGCGGGCGTGGAGGCCTCCGCGGGACGCGTGCTATCGTCCGCGCTTTCAACCCGAAGAACAGGGAGGGGAGGCGATGGACGAGTCGAGGAGGGATTTCATTGCGATGGGAGCGACGCTGGCGGCGGGCGCCGTGCTGTCGGGACAGGCGCGGGCGGCCGAGGCGCCCGGCACGTCGCCGACGCAGAATCTGGTGGCCACGACCGACCTGCGGCTGGCGACGTTTTCGGTGCCCGGCGATCCCGCGCTGCGGACGGGCGCGGTGCTCGACGACGGACGCATCGTCGACCTGGGACGCGAGGCGAGGGCGAGGGGCATGCGCCTGTCCTTCGATCCTGCGAGCATGATCTCCCTGATCGCCGCCGGCGATGCGGCGCTGAAGGAGGTGCGCGCATTGACCCAGGGCGTGCAGGGCGAGCATCCGAAGATCGCGGGCGTCAGCTTCGCTTCGCCGATTCCCGTGCCCCAGCGCAACATCTATGCGGTCGGCTGGAACTACCTCGCGCACTTCAAGGAAGGCGCGGCGATGCGCGACCCGAACCAGAAGTACCCGGAGCACCCGGTGTTCTTCTCCAAGGCGCAACACTGCATGAACGGTCCCTTCTCGCCGATTCCCTTCGACAGGAATGTCTCGACCATGATCGACTGGGAAGGCGAGCTCGCCGTGATCATCGGCCGGCGCGGCCGCAACATTGCCGAGGCCAATGCGATGGACTACGTGTTCGGCTTTTCGGTGATCAACGACACGACGGCGCGCGACCTGCAGCAGACGCGGCACGGTGGACAGTGGTTCAAGGGCAAGAGCCTCGACGGGCACGGACCGATGGGACCCTGGATCGTCACGCGCGGCGCATTGAACCACGACAACCTCAGGCTGCAGACACGGGTCAACGGCGTGGTGCGCCAGGATGCCAACACCGGCCAGATGTTCTTCAAGGTGCCGACGATACTCGCCGAGCTTTCGATGGGGCTCACGCTCGAGCCCGGCGACGTCATCGCAACCGGGACACCCCCCGGCGTGGGCAACAGCATGAAGCCGCCGATGTACCTGAAGCCCGGCGACATCATGGAAACCGAGATCAGCGGCATCGGCATGATCAGGAACGAGATCCAGGCCGTCAGCTAGGCCGTGCCGCTGCGGAAGGGACGCCACGCCGGTGCGCGTCCCTTCCCGCCGCTGGCGCCGGTGCTTGACCCGGCGGCCGTTCAGCCGCCGCCGGTCAGGGCGTCATCGAAGATCGCCACCGCCCGCGTCCAGCCTGCCGACGCGCCGCGGATCTTGTGCGGAAAGCAGCTGATGAAGAAACCGCTGGCCGGAAGCGCCTCCAGGTTGTGCAGCTTCTCCAGGTGGCAGTAGCCGATGTCGCGCCCGGCCTTGTGGCCTTCCCAGATCAGGCTGGCGTCGCGGCTTTCCGCATATTTCTTCGCCGTGTGCACGAAAGGCGCGTCCCAGCTCCACGCGTCGGTGCCGGTCAGGCGTACCCCGCGCTGCAGCAGGTAGATGGTCGCGTCGTAGCCCATGCCGCAGCCCGCCGCCACGTAATCGGGCTGACCGTAGCGTGAGCCGGCACGCGTGTTCACGACGACGATCTCCAGCGGCTGCAGCGTGTGACCGATGCGCGCGAGCTCGGCTTCGACATCGGCGGCCGTGACCACGTAGCCATCGGCGAAGCGGCGAAAGTCGAGCTTCACTGCCGGCTGGAAGCACCATTCGAGCGGCACCTGGTCGATGGCGATGGCCGGTTTCCTGCCGCCGTTCTTCGCGTCCATCGTCGAGTGGAAATGGTACGGCGCATCGAGGTGCGTCCCATTGTGCGTGTTCAGGCTCACCTTCTCGATGGCCCAGCCCTCGCCGTCGGGCAAGTCGCCCTTCCTCAGGCCGGGAAAGAACGGCGCGATCTGCGCGTAGGTGTCCTCGTGGGTGAAGTACTCGATCTTCGGGCCGAAACCCGGCGGATCGCTCTGCACGTCGTTTTCGAGGCAGATCGAGAGGTCGACGAAGCTGCGGGGCATGGGTTCGAGATCCTTTCCGCCGAAAGGCTGGCCCGATTCGAGGAGCGCCTCGTTCATCGTGTCGGGCTTTTCCCGCTCGCCAGCAGCCGCGCCGGGTTGTCGTGCAGCGCCCTCTGGAGGAGATCGGCGTCGACCCCCGCGAGCTGGGTGCGGGGATCCTGGAGGCCCATCGGGAAAGGCCAGTCGGATCCGAAGACGATGTTGCCGGAACCGAAGACGCGGGCAGCGAGTTCGAGCGCGGCGGGGTCGTGCACGATGCAGTCGACGAGCAGCCGCCGCAGCGCCATCGCGGGCGGCTCGACCTTGGCATCGACCCCCGGTCGCGCCGTCTCCCGGCCGCGCTGCCAGCGGCCGGCGAGCATTGCCGTCGATCCACCGCCATGGGCGAGGCACAGGCGCAGCCGCGGAAACCGCTGCGGCACGCCGGCCGACACCAGATGCGCCGCGGCGATCGCCGTCTCATGGGGATTGCCCACCAGGTTCTCGAGATAGAAAGCCTCGAGCCTTCCGTCGCAGCACCGGGCCGGATGGACGAACACGAAGGCGCTGGCCGCGTCCAGCACGGCCCAGAGGGCGTCGAGCGCGGGATCCGAGTAGACCGGTCCGGCATGCCCGCCTGCCGCGATCGCAAATCCGGCCGCAGCGCGTTCAAGCCATGCGCCGGCCAGGCGCGCGGCGACTCGCGGATGCTCGAGCGGCAGGTGGAACAGCGGTGCCAGTCGCTGCGGCTGCGCATCGCAGATCCGCCGCAGTCCCGAGTTCAGGCGATCGGCCCACTGCTCGGCCATCGCGGCATCGAGCTGCGGCCGGTAGAGCGGCGGCGGAACCGAGATCCACGCGCGTGCCACGCCATGCCCGTCCATCCAGCGCAGCAGCGCGGCGGGATCGTAGAG
>JBLMVY010000307.1:0-8932 GCA_050256935.1 Candidatus Levyibacteriota bacterium
GTCGCGAGCAGCGTGTTGACCCCCTTTTCCGTCATCACCATCGTCACGTTCTCGGAGGCCGCGATGCCCGCCTGGAAGCCCACGCTCGCCGTCGCCATCGTGTAGAAGACCGGGCCGCGCCACCGTCCGGTCTTGGCGTCGCGGGCCAGCAGGACGGCCCGCCCGCCGGAACCGCCGAAGATGAATCCGGCCTTGACGACCTCGGGGGCGATGAGCACGGCCTTCGCGCGGTGCAGATTCTGCTGCAGCCATTTCATCTCCGGATCGCGGAGGAAATTGTTCAGCGTGGCCTCGGCCTGATTGACCAGCTTCTGCTGGTCGGATTGTGCCTGGGCCACCGGAAGAAACGACAGCCAGAGCGCGGCGGCGGCAACTGCGATGCCGCCAAGACGGAGCCATTGTCGCGACATGAAATTCTCCTTGGAGGATCGACGTGGGGCGAAGCCATGCGCTTGCGGATTTTGCGCATCGCGCCTTCGTGGCGCCATCGTGCCCAATCCCATCGGGGATTTCCTTGCGAATCTGGACAATCCGGCGCCGGCAGGGTTCCCGACGGGGCTCAGCCTCCGACGGGGCCGGCCGACCGGCCTCCCAGACGGCGCCACAGCAGGTATGGAAGCACGGTCAGGGCAGACATCGCAAGGTAGGACAGCACCGTGGCGCTGACCGCGGTCTCTGCCGCATTGAGCGCGGCCACGAGCAGCGCGAGGCCGGGATTGCGCGCCGCGCTGGAGATTGCCACGGCGGTGCGCGTTCCCTCGTCGGGCCCACCCATCAGGTGTCCGACCGCCAGCGCGAAGGCGGTGATCAGGACGATGGCGAGCCCGACGCGAGCCCCGGCACGCGCCACCACCTCCCACACGTCGACGATCGCCATGACCGCCAGGGCGGCGAGCAGAACCGTTCCCAGCGGGCCGATCCAGCGGGCCAGCGATGATGCCAGCGCCGGGAAGGCCTTGCGCGCGAGGATGCCGGCTCCCAGAGGAAGGAGCTGGGCGAAAAGCACCTGGCGTGCGACGACCGAGGGCGCAACGCTCGCGTGGCCACGATAGTAATGGTCCAGCGCCGCAACCGACAGGGGCATCGAGACCACCGCGATCAGGGCCAGCAGTATCTGCAGCGCCGGGGCGAACGAGCGGTGGCCGCCGGCGTCGAGCGATCGGCGCAATGCGACCGGCGCGCCGGGCGAGATGCTCATCAGCACGATGCCGATCTCGACAGCCCGCGGAAGCTCGAGCAGCCGGCAGGCGAGCAGCGCCAGTGCCGGGACGGCAATCAGCACGGCGAACAGGCTCTTCGCGACGAGCGCGGGATGGTGCAAGATCCAGCGGAACTCGCCCAGCGCGACGCCGAGACCGACGTCGAGCATGACGGCGAAGATGGTCGCTGCCGCGATCGCCGTCAGCATCCATTCGGGTATCGGGCCGGCGACCGGGATCAGCTGGGCTTCCACGCGCCGGTCGACCCTCCCAGCCCCTGCGGATCCGGGATGCGGGCGAGCGCCCGATCCTCGGACAGGCTGTACGAGGTTTCGATCACCTGGTCCAGCCGCGAGCGCTCCTCCACCAGCGCCTGGCGGCGATGCTCCGGCAGCGACGCGACGAGATTGTCGAGCATCGCCCGCAGGCGCCGTGCGACCTGGACATTGTTCGCCCCGCAGCTGCGGATCTCGTTGCAGGCGACGTGAACGAAATCCTCCCAGTTCGGTGTCCTGTAGACGACGCGCGTCCGGCCGCCTTCGTCGGTGATCACATCACCTCGCAACCGCCGCTTGCCGACCACCCGCAGCAGGCGATGCACCTGGTCGATCGCGCACACCGCCGTCGTCGGGTCGTTGATTGCCGGCGACAGCGCCTTGAGCGCGATGTCGACCAGGATGCGGAAGCCGAAGATCGGATCCTGTTCCATCGTCCGCTCGGCGCCCAAGGCAACTGCCGCACGCAGCTTCCGGTCGTCGATGCGCGCGGCGCCGCCGTAGAGCGCGAACAGGGGCGCGTCTTCGGCGACGAAGTCGCCGACCTGCGGGACGAGCTCGACGACGCCGTCGAAGCGACTTGCCTCGTGGACCAGACTCTCCATGTCCACGGCGAGGACGATCCCGGAATCCCCCAGGTGTGCAACCACGCGGCTCGGGGAACCGAGGCGTGCGCCGGCGCCGCTGCCGACGTCGGCTGCGTCGGACGCAGGATCGGGATACACCGCTTCGATCACCGACAGTCCTTCGTTGCCGACCCGGCGCAGGATGCTGACGGGGCGCAGCAGCCGCGCGGTGTAATCGATCAGGAACAGGAAGGTCGCCATGCACCCGATGCCCAGGACCACGGTGACGAACGCGGCGAGTTCGGGGACGCTCAACTCCAGCCGGTTGAGCGCCGTGACCGCGAACATCAGGGTGAACACGAACAATCCGACGCTGAAGCGCACGACGTTGTCGCGCAGCAAGGTCGTCGCGATGATGCGCGGCGTCAGTTGCCCGCCGGCGACCTGGATCGCCACCAGCAGCGATCCGAACGTGAAGACAAGGAAGGAGATCGTGAGGGTGATGACGGTCTGGTAAAGGGCCTGGACGCCGGAAGGCGGAAGGCCGAGAACGTTCCATCGGAGCCATCGGTCGAGGGCGCGCAGGATGGGCGCGAACACCAGCACGAGTAGGATGGAGAAGAGGGGGATGATCCACAGTGCCGACCTGGCATAGCTCGTCGCCCGGTACAGCTGACCCCACAGCAGCTTGTTCTTGATGTATTTTTCGGTGCGCAGCCACCGGGCCCGGGCCCGCGCCATGGTCGTGGCGCTCGAGCCTTGCGATCGATCGATGTCGGGACCGGGAATCGGCATGTTGGTCAGGGGTGGTCGCCGGGCGTGGTTGCCGGTGGCGGCGAGTGTGACAACGAATCGGGCACTATTCAAGCGGGGGAGCGAATGGACAAGACGCAGGGCACGGGACGCCGTCCGATGCTCGATCCCATCGATCGCATATCCGAGATCCTGTTCGGCTTGCTCATGGCGGTCACCATCGTGGGATCGCTGTCCGTGGCCGAGGCAGGCAGGAACGAAGTCCGGGCGATCCTCGCCGCCGCGCTGGGGTGCAATCTCGCCTGGGGCCTCGTCGATGGGGTGATGTACCTGGTGCGGGCATTGACCGAGCGCACGCGCAACCGGAATCTCGCGCGGCACGTGGCCGGCGCAGACAGCGCGACGGCGCATCGACTGATCGAAGACGAACTGCCGCCGCATGTTCTCGCCATCGTCGGGACCGAGGAGGTCGAAGGCATGCGACGCAGGCTCCTTGCCGCCCCGGTATTGCAGCGTGGCGGTCTCCGCGCGAGCGACTGGCTGGAGGCGGCCGGGATCTTCCTGCTCGTCGTCATCGCGACGTTCCCCGTCGTCGCGCCGTTCCTGCTGATCGGCGATGTCGCGCGGGCGATGCAAGCCTCGCGGGCAGTGACGCTCGTCATGCTGTTCCTCGCCGGGTACGCGCTCGGGCGGTACGCGGGGCACGCGCAGCCGCTGCGGACCGGCCTGCTCATGCTGCTGCTCGGCGCCGCGCTGATCGGCGCAATCACGGCCCTGGGTGGATGAGCCGAGGGCTGCGACTCACATCCCTGCGCCCCATCGATACTGCCATGCGACGCCAAAGAGGTCGAAGTTGTTGCCGGTTCGCGCCGAGACGCCGCTGCTCGCGTAGACCTTGAGCGAGCTGCGCGCGTCGATCGGGAATGCCGCAGTCGCCCCGACCCGCCAGTTCTGCTGCAGGTCGTTGTTCAGCACGTCGTTGATGCGCGTGCGACCACCGGCAAAGCGGGTGACGTCGAGCGAGGTCCAGACCCCCGAGCGGAAGTTGAAGATCGCATGGCCCTGCATCGAGTACAGGGGATCCTGCGACCGGACATTGCCCCCGTAGAAGCTGTCGTTGTCGGTGTAGAACGTCGTCGCCGCCGCCAGCTCCAGCGTCCAGGGGCCCGCGCTCTTGGACACCCCCAGCTCGGGCTTGAACGACCACCGGTTCATGCCGAGGTTGACCAGCCGGCTGCCATCGTACTGCCCCCAGGGCACCGACACCTGCAGGCTGGCGCCGATGATCAGGTCCTGACGATACTTCTCGAAGTCGGCCGCGGCGAGCGCCGGCGCGCCGTAGAAGTTGACCGACACACGGAACGCGGGATCGTTGAAGCCGTCGACTTCGCGCGTCAGCGGGGCTCCGTCGTGAAGCGCCGATCCCGACAGCCAGCCGTAGGGCACGATGGCGTCGAACTTGCCGGACATGCCGAAGACATCGAGCGATCGCGCGTAGGCGAGAACCGCCGTCGGCGTCCTGAGGTGCGCATCGGTGAGCGGCAGCGACGTGTCGAAGGAGAGCCCGCCCTGCGCATAGGCAAAGCCTGCGATCAGGAAATTCACGCCGATCGGCGCATTCGAATAGCTGCGGGGCTCGATGCTCTGACCGCGTGCCGCCGGCGGGCAGGCCAGGAGCAGCACCATGGCGAGGATCGGGAGCGCCGACCTGGCCCATCGACGCATCGGTTCGGCGGTCCACGGGCGCCGACCGACGTCGGGTCGCGCGCCCTGCGGGCCGCCGGTGCGTGTCCTCGGGCGTTGCGGCATGCGCGACATGGTAACTGCGGGCGACCCCGACATGCACGGACCGAATTCCGCCGACGAAGTCCAACCGATATGATCCGGCACATGCGAGGTCCCCTTCGACTCATCGCCACCGGCCGACGCCGGCGTTCCCGTTCGGTCTCGCCCGCGAGGCGCCAACCCCGGGCCGTCGGGCGCCGACTCGGTCTCCTGGTCGGCATGCACTGCGTGCGCAGCACGGCAGATAGCGCGGTCTGCACCCAGGCCGGTAACGCGTGGCGCTAGGCGAGCGCGACCCGGTCCCAATCGATCCGGCGCCACGAGGCTACGCGTGGTCCGTGTTCGCGATCGCCTGGGCGCTGATGGTGGTCAACCACCTCGACCGCCAGGTGGTCGTATCCATGTTCCCCCACCTGAAGGCGCAGTGGGACCTGTCGGATCGTCAACTCGGTGGCCTGGTATCGATCGTTGCGATCGTCGTGGCGCTGGGCGCGGTCCCGCTGTCGCTGCTGGCCGACCGCTGGGGTCGTGCCAAAGGCATCGTCCTGATGGGCTTGCTGTGGAGTGCGGCGACGATCGCCTGCGCATGGGCGGGCAGCTACGCGCAACTGCTCGCCCTTCGCGGTGTGGTCGGTTTCGGCGAAGCCGCCTTCGGGTCGGCCGGCGCCGCGCTGCTGGCGGGCCTGTTCCCGGCGCGCATGCGCAGCACGGTGCTGGGCGCCTTTCTCGCCGCGGCCGTGGCCGGCTCGCTGCTCGGGGTCGTCCTGGGGGGCGTCATCACGCAGCGCTGGGGCTGGCCAGTCGGATTCGCGGCCGCCGGCGTCCCGGGCGTCGTCTTGGCGCTGCTCTTCCGGCGGATCGCGCGCGACGGCCCCGAATCCGCGCCGGCAGTCGCACAGGACAAGGCGCGCGGCAGATCGATGACGGCGAAGAACGTCGTTGCGGCGCTTCTCGAGCCGCGAACGGCGCTCGTCGCCTGCGTGGGGGCCGGATTGCAGCTGATGACGGTGTCGACGATCTACGCCTGGCTGCCGAGCTACTTCAACCGCTACTACGGCCTGCCTGCCGACCTGGCCGCGCTGCGGACGGGTCTCGTCGTGCTGGCGAGCGGCGTCGGATCGATCCTCTGGAGCCTCGTCGCCGATCGGATGAGCTTGCGTTTCCCCCGCGCGCGCCTGCAGGTCCCGGCCGCCGCCGCGGCGCTGACCGCAATCCTCATGTGCCTGGCGTTCGGACGGATGGCGCCGGGCGCCGCGCAATTCGGCGTGATCCTCGCCGGCGCCGTGGCGATGACCGCCAGCGTGGGCCCCATCGCCGCGGTCGTCATCGACGTCGTCCATCCCGCCGTTCGCGCGACGGCGGCCGCGATGGTTTCGCTGGCACAGAACCTGTTCGGGCTCGCCGCAGGACCGCTGCTCGCCGGCGCCTTGTCGGATGCCTACGGATTGCCTTTCGCGCTCTCGGTGATGCCGCTGTTCTGCCTGCTGGCCGGAGCCCTGTTCGTCGTCGCAGCCCGCAGCTACGTTCGTGACCTCCAGTCGCAGGAACTTTGCGCTGGATCAGTTGCACCGCCGCCCGGCGCCACTAGAGTATCGGCGTCCCGGCGGCGCGGAAGCGGCGTCGGCCATAGGGTTGGGCGCAGTGCCACGAGAGGAGCTACACGCGATGGCGCATGACGGCAAGGGTAAGAAGGGCAAGGCATCCACGGCCAAGGCCGCTGCGGGGGACGCCGGTGGACCGCTGTCCCGCAAGGAATACGAGAAGACCCTGCGCGGGCTTCACGTCGAGCTCGTCAAGGTGCAGCTGTGGGCGCAGAGGACGGGCGCCAAGGTCTGCGTGGTCTTCGAGGGTCGCGACGGCGCCGGCAAGGGGGGCACGATCAAGGCGATCACCGAGCGGGTGAGTCCGCGGGTGTTCCGCGTCGTGGCCCTGCCGACGCCGACCGAGCGCGAGAAGTCGCAGATGTACGTCCAGCGCTACATCGCGCACATGCCGGCGGCCGGCGAGATCGTCATCTTCGACCGCAGCTGGTACAACCGCGCCGGCGTGGAGCGCGTCATGGGGTTCTGCACCGAAGAGCAGGTGAAGCGCTTCCTGATGATGGCGCCGCTGGTGGAGCGGGCGATCATCGAGAGCGGCGTTCTCCTGTTGAAGTACTGGCTGGAGGTGAGCCCGGACGAGCAGACGCGACGCCTGGAGGAGCGCATACACGACGGCCGCAAGATCTGGAAGCTGTCGCCGATGGACCTCAAGTCCTACAGCCGCTGGTTCGATTATTCACGCGCCCGCGACGACATGTTCCAGGCCACCGATTCCTCGTGGGCGCCGTGGTTCGTCGTGCGCTCGGACGACAAGAGGCGCGCACGCCTCAACATGATCACCCACCTGCTGGGCCGCATCCCCTACGAGGACATCCCGCAGGAGAAGGTGAAGCTGCCCAAGCGGCAAAAGCAGGGCGACTACCGCGACCCGGGCTACCCGTTCAAGTTCGTTCCCGAGCCGTACTGAGCCGCCGTTGGACATACGCCGGCCGCGACCGAATGCGGTCGGCGATCGGATGCCGACCCGGCGTCGTCTCAGGCACCCGCTCTGACGGCGTCGTCGATCGAAGTCCTGCGCGTGACTTCACCCACGCTCATGCCGAGCTCCTTGCGGATCAGGTCGCGTACGGACGCCCGTGCGTCCACCAGGCGCAGCGGCACGCCGCGCGATGCCAGCTCGCCGTGCAGCTCGCCCAGCATGCGGACGCCCGCGATGTCGACATAGGGCGAGGTGGACAGGTCCCAGACGACCAGGCGCAAGGCGTCGCCCGACGCCACGGCAAGGCAGCGCACCTGCTCGCGGACGTAGCCGGCATTGAAGTAGAGCAGCCCCGATTCGACGCGCACGATCAGCACGCCGGGGACGACCTCGTTGTCCGGATTGCGTTCGAGGTCCGAGTAGCGCGACGTGCCGGGGACCCGTCCGAGCCTTGCGACATGCGGCTGCGCGGCACGGCGAATCAGCAGCAGCATCGAGATGATCGCCGCCAGCACGACGCCCTTGAGGATGCCGAGCAGCAGCACGCCGGCGAGGGCGGCCATCGCGACCCAGAATTCCATCCGGCTCAGGGTCCAGACCCTGCGCAGCTCCGCGAGGTCCACCAGTCCCTTGACCGCGACCAGGACGATCGCAGCCAGGACGACGTCGGGCAGGTTGCGCAGCAGGCCCGTGAGGTACAGCAGGCACAACCCGATGGTGGCCGAGGCGAAGACCAGCGCAAGGGGCGTCCTCGCGCCAGCCTTGTCGTTGACCGTCGATTGCGACAAGCCGCCGGCCACCGGATAAGCCTGTCCGAGCGCGGCAGCGAGGTTCGCCGCGCCCAGTGCGAAGAGCTCCTGGCGCGGGTCGATCTCGTAGCCGTTCTTCCGGGCGAGCGCTCGCGCCGCCGATACGCCCTCGATGTAGGCGAGCAGGAAGCAGGCGAACGCGAGGGGGACCACGCCATCGACATCGCGCGCGCGCAGCGAGGGGAGCTGAAGCTGGGGCAGCCCGGTAGGCAGCAGGCCGACCGTCTTGAACCCCATCTGGGCCAGGGGCGTGAGCGTCAGCGCAGCAATCGAAGCGATCACGACCAGGAGGGCGATGGGGCGCGACGGCAGAAACCGTTCCCCCAGGACGAGCAGCGCGATGGCGGCGAGTCCGAAGGCGAGCACCGCCGGATGGGTGTCGGGAATCTGGCTGCCGAGGGTCCAGACCCGCGAGAAGAACGAATCGCCGCCGCCCGGGACGCCGAAGAGCTTGGGCAGCTGCGTCATCGCAATGGTGAGGGCGGCGCCGGCCTTGAAGCCCAGCAGGATGGTCTCGCTGATGAAGTTGACGATCGACGACAGCCGCAGCGCCCAGGCGAGGAAGCTCATGACGGCGAAGAGGAGCGCGACCAGGGCTGCGATCTGCGTCCAGCGCCCCGGATCGCCTCCCGCCATTCCCGCGACGGTCGTGCCGACCAGCAGCGAAATCGCCGAGGTCGGCCCGATCGCGAGCTGGCGCGAGGTTCCGAACAGGGCGTACGCAAGGCCCGCAACCAGATAGCAGTAGATGCCGTGCTGCGGCGCCAGCCCGGCGAGGGAGGCGTAGGCGAGCGAGACCGGAATCGCATAGGCCGCGAGCGTGATGCCCGCGACCAGGTCGTATCGCAGCCACGCGCCCCGGTAGCCCGGAAGCCACTGCGCCGGGGGAAACAGGCTGCGCCAGCCCCGGACCGGTTCTGGGACGGCCTGGAGCGTCATCGCAGGTCAGCGCGCGGCTTGGCGGTGCTCGCGACGACGACGGCGGAATCGACGATTCCGACCGCGAAGGTATCGATGCACAGCGC
>JBLMVY010000308.1:0-5051 GCA_050256935.1 Candidatus Levyibacteriota bacterium
GGGTAGGTGACGATCTCGACCGTCTTGCCTGCGGCCTTCATCGCCTCCGCGATCCTCGCGGTCGTGTCGTTCGGAATGCCGGGATCGTCGCCGCCGTAGAGGCCCAGCACGGCGCCCCCGATCTGCGGCACCACATCGAGCGCCGTCCTGTCGCCTTCGTGGTAGGCGCGCGCGACCGGCCCGTAGCAGGGCACGGCCGCCTTCACCGACGGGTTGTGGCCCGCATACATCCAGACGATGCGCCCGCCCCAGCAGAAACCGGTGATCCCCAGCCTGGCTGCGTCGGCCTTGCCCGTGGCCTTCGCGTACGCAACCGCGGAATCGAGATCCCCCAGCACCTGTGCGTCGGCGACCTTGCTCACGATGTCGCGGATCAGGGCGTTGGTGTCGGCGATCTTCGTCGCATCGCCCTGGCGCGCGTAGAGGTCGGGCGCGATCGCGAAATACCCCGCCTCGGCGAGCCGCCGGCACACCGCCTTGATCCAGTCGTGCAGGCCGAAGATCTCCTGCACGACCAGCACCATGGGGAACGGTCCGTCGCCCGTCGGCATCGCGCGATAGGCGGACATCTCGCCCCCGGCGACGGGCATGGTCACGACGGCGGCATCGATGGTCATCGTCTCAGTCCTTGTCGTTGCGCTGGTGGACGACCTCGCCTTCCACCAGCGTCCAGCGCACCGCCCCGACGACCTCGAGCCCGAGGAACGGCGTGTTCTTGCCCTGGCTTCGCAGCGATTGGCGGCGCACGGTCCATGCCTGTTGCGGATCGAACACGCAGATGTCGGCAGCGGCCCCCGGTTCGAGCGTCGCCTTGCCCATGCCGATCACCGAAGCGGGCGCGCGGGTGATCCGGTCGATCGCCTCGGGAAGGGGAACCCGATCCTCGGCGGCCCACTTGAGCGTCAGGGGCAGCAGCAGCTCCAACCCGGTCGCGCCGGTCTCGGCCTCTCCGAATGGAACCTGCTTGCCGTCATCGTCGACCGGCGCGTGGTCCGAGCAGATCGCGTCGATCGTCCCGTCGGCGACCGCGGCACGCAATGCGGCACGGTCGCGCGTGCTGCGCAGCGGCGGCGTCAGGTTGGCGAGAGGATCGAACCAGCCGATGTCGACATCGGCGAGGTGCAGGTGGTGAATCGCGACGTCGCAGGTGACGGGCAGCCCCTCTTCCTTGGCTGCGCGGACCATGGCCACCCCGGCGGCCGACGACAGTCGGCACAGGTGCACCGGCACCCCGGACTCGCGCATCAGTGCGAAGATCGTCGCCAGCGCGATGGTCTCCGCCGACACCGGGATCGACGGCAATCCCAGCCGGGTCGCGACTTCGCCGTCGTGCGCGACGCCGCCGCGCCCGAGCCAGGCTTCCTGGGGCCGCAGCCAGACGCGATGCCCGAAGGTCCCTGCGTACTGCATCGCGCGCAGCAGCACCTGCGTATCGACGAGCGGAGCGTCGGCCTGCGAGAACGCGACGCATCCGGCCTCAGCCAGCTCGCTCATCTCGGTCAATGCTTCGCCGCGCAGCCCGGCCGTCAGCGCACCGACAGGATAGACATGCGCCTGGTTGAGCGTCCGCGCCCGGTGCTTGAGCATCTCGACCAGACCGGGCTCGTCGAGCGGCGGATCGGTGTCGGGAGGGCACGCGAGGCTGGTGACGCCACCGGCGACTGCCGCCGACAGCTCGGATTCGAGCGTCGCCTTGTGCTCGAGGCCAGGCTCGCGCAATCGCGCGGACAGGTCGACGAGGCCGGGACAGACGATGCAGCCCCCGGCGTCGAGAACGCGGTCGGCGCGCCATCCCGCCGGCGCATCGCCGGCACCGACGATCCTGCCGGCATCGACGTGAAGCGACGCGACGCGGTCGAGGCCCGTCCCCGGATCGATCAGGCGGCCCTGGCTGATCTCGATCTTCACCGGATGCACCCCGCCAAGCTCCGGACGCGGCCGGAATTCAGGCGCTGCCAGGAAGGCATGCCCATGTCAGTTCGCCGCGACGATCGACAGCACGGCCATCCGCACGGCGATGCCGAACGTCACCTGCGGCAGGATCACCGATCGCGCGCCGTCGGCCACCGGGGTGTCGATCTCCACGCCGCGGTTCATCGGACCCGGGTGCATGACGATCGCCTCGGGCTTCGCCAGGGCGAGCTTGTCGTCCGTCAGGCCATAGTTCTTGAAATATTCGCCCGGCGAGGGAAGGAGCGCACCTTTCATCCGCTCGTTCTGCAATCGCAGCATCACGATGACGTCGCAATCGCGCAGGCCCTCGCGCATGTCGTTGCAGACGGTGACCCCCAGCGACTCGATCTGCGCGGGCACGAGGGTCCGCGGCGCGATGACGCGGACCTGCGCGGTCTGCATGGTCGTGAGCCCGTGGATCAGCGAGCGGGCGACGCGCGAGTGCAGGACATCGCCGACGACCGCCACGGTCAGTCCGCGGAAATCCTTCTTGTAGTGGCGGATCGTGTAGAGATCGAGCAGCCCCTGCGTCGGATGCGCATGGCGGCCGTCGCCCGCATTGACCACGTGGACGTACGAGCGGCCCATTGCCGTCAGGTGCGACGCGATCAGGTGCGGCGCGCCCGACTGCGAATGCCGGACCACGAACATGTCGGCGTTCATCGCGCACAGATTGTCGACGGTGTCGAGCAGCGTCTCGCCCTTGGACGTCGACGAGGCGCCGATGTTGAGGTTGATGACATCCGCCGACAGGCGCTTGGCGGCGATCTCGAAGGTCGTTCGGGTCCGCGTCGAGTTCTCGAAGAACAGGTTGAACACCGCCTTGCCGCGCAAGAGCGGCACCTTCTTCACCTCGCGCTCGCCGAGCGAGACGAACGGCTCGGCCGTGTCGAGAATGTGGGTGATCACCTCGGCTGGAAGCCCCTCCAGCGTCAGCAGGTGCACGAGCTCGCCGTTCCTGCCGAGCTGGGGATTCCTGCTCATGCGACGCCGGACACGGGCTCGACGCCCAGGGACAGCGTGCCGCCCGGATCGCGCGACACGACGATCGAGAGCTCGCGCGCGACGGCGACCCTCGCGCCGACATAGGTCGCCTCGATCGGGAGCTCGCGCCCCCCGCGGTCGACCAGGACGGCGAGCTCGATGCGATCCGGGCGTCCGAAGTCGAACAGCTCGTTCATCGCCGCGCGTACGCTGCGCCCCGTGTAGAGCACGTCGTCGATGAGCACGATCGTCGCGCCGGCGACGTCGAACGGCAGCGCGGTGCGCTTGGCATTGGCCTTGAGGCCCGACAGCGCATAGTCGTCGCGGTAGTACGAAACGTCGATGAACCCCAGCGGATGATTGCCCGGGATGCGCGCGGCCAGGCGCTCGGCGACCCATGCGCCGCCCGAGTAGATGCCGACGAAGGCGGCATCGTGCGCCACCGCCGGCTGCATGCGTCCGATCAGCGCGGCCAGCGCCGCTTCGGCGTCAGGGAGTCCTTCGGACGTCATGTCGTTCGTCGAACCATGCCTGAAGGATGATCTGGGCGGCCTTCTCGTCGCGCATCGCGCGACCGGCCCGCCCGCCGCGGCCGGCCGCCGCGAGCTCGTCGCGCGCGATCTCGCTCGTCCAGCGCTCGTCGACGAGGTCCACCGGCAGCCCGTGGCGCTTTCCGATCGCAGCCGCGAAAGCCCGCGCATGGGAAGTCATCGCGTGCGGCGCCCCATCGGCGTGCGTCGGCAGGCCGACGACCAGCCGTCCGGGTCGCCACTCGTCGACCAGTGCTGCGACGGCCTCGGAGCGCGCCTCGGCGGTCGGCGCGTCGATCGTCGCGAGCGGGTGCGCCACCCGCGTCAGCGTGTTGCCGACGGCGACGCCGATCCTGCGCAGGCCGAAGTCGAACGCGAGCACCGTCGCCTCGGTTCCGCCGGCTGTGCCGCTCACGCGTGTCCAACGTCGTCGGACAGCCGTGAGATGTCGATGCCGAGCAGCCGCACGGCGGCAGGCAGCCGCTCCTCGACGGGAAGCTCGAAGACCACGCCAGGATCGGCCTCGACGGTGAGCCAGGCGTTCTGCGCGAGCTCCTGCTCGAGCTGGCCCGCCGACCAGCCGGCATAACCCAGCGACACCAGCATGTCATGAGGACCCTCGCCGCGGCCGACCGCCTCCAGAACGTCCTTCGACGTCGTGAGGCCGATGTCGTCGGTCACCGCGAGCGTCGACTGCCAGTTGCCCAGCGGACGGTGCAGGACGAAGCCGCGGTCGACCTGGACCGGTCCGCCGAAGTGAATGGGAACCTCGCGCAGGTCGCTGTCTTCGAGCGGAATCCGGATCTGCTCGAACAGCGCCGACAGCGTCATGTCGGTGCGCCGGTTGACGACGATGCCGAGTGCGCCTTCGGGATTGTGCTCGCAGACGTAGGTCAGCGTGTTCGCGAAGTTCGGATCCGTCATCGCCGGCATCGCGATCAGGAAATGGTGGGTGAGATTCATCATTGCGCCGGTGCGCAATTGTACCCCGACGGCGCCGGAGTGTCGGCCTCGCGCAGGCACTCGCGGTCGGCTCCGATCCCCGCTGCGCGGGGCCCCTCGTCGCCGCCCGGCAGCCTCGGCCTCCTCATCCTTCAGCGCAGATGCGTAGCACCGGCGTGTCGGCCTCGAGCGCCGACTCGCCATGGCTCGCATCCCCGCCTCGCGGGGCCCCTGCTCGCCGCTCGGCCCCTCGGCCTCCTCGCCTTCCAGCGTCGATTCGCGGCGCCCGAGTGTCGGCCTCGAGCGCCGACTCGCCATGGCTCGCATCCCCGCCTCGCGGGGCCCCTGCTCGCCGCTCGCGGCGCTATTCCTCCTCGTGCCTGCGGTGCTTGGCGTACTCGGCAGCGAGCTGGGTCTGCAGGTTCGGCGGCGCCTGCTCATAGTGCGACAGGGCCATCGTCCATGCGCCGTGGCCGCCGGTCATGGACTTGAGGCGCGCCGCGTACCCGTCGAGCTCGGACAGCGGCGCGAGCCCGTTGACCGCGAGCATGCCCGCCTGCATCGTCTGGGTCCCCGTCACCTGGCCGCGCCGCGACGACAGGTCGCCGGTCACGTCGCCCATGGTGCTCGCCGGGCAGTTGA
>JBLMVY010000309.1:0-2984 GCA_050256935.1 Candidatus Levyibacteriota bacterium
TCCGCCGCGCCACGAGAATCCCGACGATCCGCGCCTCTCCAAGCGGATGAGCGAGCTGGGCCTGTGCTCGCGGCGCGAAGCCGACGAATGGATCGAGAACGGCTGGGTCAAGGTCGACGGCAAGGTCGTCACGACGCTCGGCGTGCGCGTGTCGCCGCATGCGCGCATCGACGTCGATCCGGCGGCGGCACGCCATCAGAGCGAGCAGGTGACGATCCTGCTCAACAAGCCGGTCGGCTACGTCTCCGGCCAGGCCGAGGACGGCTATCAACCGGCGATCGTGCTGATCAAGCCCGAGAATCGCTGGGCCGACGATCCGTCGCCGACCCGCTTCAAGCCCGGACACCTGCGCGGGCTCGCACCGGCGGGACGATTGGACATCGACTCGACCGGGCTCCTGGTGTTCACGCAGGACGGCCGCATCGCCAAGCACCTGATCGGCCGTGACTCGGCCGTCGAGAAGGAATACCTGGTTCGCGTCGAGGGAACGCTGTCGGAGGAGGGGATGGGGCTGCTGCAGCATGGCCTCGTGCTCGACGGCGTCAAGCTCAAGCCCGCGCGCGTGTCCTGGCAGAACGAGCACCAGCTGCGCTTCGTGCTGCGCGAGGGTCGCAAGCGCCAGATCCGCCGCATGTGCGAGCTGGTCGGCCTCACGGTGACCGGATTGAAGCGGGTGCGCAGCGGGAGCGTGCCGCTGGGGCCGCTGCCGGTGGGCCAGTGGCGCTATCTCCGGCGCGACGAGAAGTTCTGAACGGCGCGTATCCCCTTCGTTCCCCGGCGACGCCGCGGACTTGATCGGAGCACGACATTGACGGAACTCGAACGCCTGCGCGATCAGTTGCGGGATTTCGCCGCCGCGCGCGATTGGGAGCAGTTCCATTCGCCCAAGAACCTGGCGATGGCGCTGGCGGCGGAGGCGGGCGAGCTGCTCGAGATCTTCCAGTGGCTCACCGAGGAGCAGAGCCGCACTCTTGCGCCCGACGCGCATGCGGCGGCCCGCGACGAGATCGCCGACGTGCTCCTCTACCTGCTCCGGCTCGCCGACCGGCTGGGCATCGATCCGGTCGCCGAGGCCAAGCGCAAGATCGTCGCCAACGCCGAGAAATACCCGGTGCACAAGGCCCGCGGCAGCGCCAAGAAGTACACCGAGCTCTGAGTGGATGCGCATCCGGTCGTCCACTGGACCGAGGGCGGCGAGGCGCGCTTCGCGCGCTGGCGCTCGGAGCGCGGGGCGCCGCCGCCCAAGCGGGTGGTGATCGTCGACGACCGCACGACGGCCGACGATGCCTACGGCCTCGCCTGCCAGGGCACCGCGCTGCTTTGGCGAGGAGACTTCCAGAACGCGCGGCAGATGCTGATCGCGCTGGCAAGCCGCGCCGACCGCCAGGCCCGCAGGCCGAAGGGGCCGGCCGCATCCCGAACGCCGCCATCGGGGGTCGACGCCTTCAATCTGCATCGCCAGGCCCGGTCCCAGCGCGCACGCACGCTGGGCATGCTGGTGCTGGAACTCGACGAGAACTACGACCTCGCGCTGCGGCGCGCGCCCGACGTCCGACAAGCCTGCGAAGAAGTCTACGGCCCGGGAGCAGGGCGCTCGGTCACGTCGCTGCGCGAATTGCTGGGCCTGATCGGCGCGCACGAGTGGCGCGTCAAGGGCATGGAGATCCCGGCAGCCGGTGGTCGCATCCATCCGCACTACGGAGTGTTCGCGCCCGTCCGCAGCGAGTACGTCGACCTGGTCGCCACGGCCTCGCTGCCGGCGTCGTGGTCTTCGGCGAGCGTCGCGTTCGACGTCGGCACCGGGACGGGCGTGCTGTCCGCCGTCCTCGCCAGGCGCGGCGTGCGACGGGTCATCGCCACCGACCAGGATCCCCGCGCCCTGGCCTGCGCGCGCGAGAACCTCGAGCGCCTCGGACTGGCGAAGCAGGTGGAGGTCGTGCAGGCGGATCTCTTTCCCCAAGGGCGCGCCGCGCTCGTCGTCTGCAATCCGCCGTGGGTCCCGGCGCGGCCGAGCTCCCCGCTCGAGCAAGGCATCTACGACCCCGAAAGCCGGATGCTGCGCGCCTTCCTGCAGGGGCTGTCCGCGCATCTCGAGCCGGGGGGCGAGGGCTGGCTGATCCTGTCCGATCTCCCCGAGCATCTGGGGCTGCGGTCGCGAGCGGAGCTGCTCGCGATGTTCGAAGCAGCGGGGCTCACGGTCGTCGATCGCATCGATACCCGGCCGGTCCATCCCAAGGCGTCCGACGCCGCCGACCCGCTGCACGCTGCGCGCGCGGCCGAGGTGACGTCGCTCTGGCGGCTCGCCCCGCGCTGAATCGCAGTGCGGAGGTCGCGCGCCGGCGGACTCAGCCGGAGCCCGATTTCGGTTTCAGCACCCGGAGATCCACCGCAACCGAGGTCGCGCCATCGGTCACCAGGACGTGGCCCTCCTGGATCGTGACCTGCAGGTCCATCGAGCGGCCGGCCATATGCGCCAGCGCCCGGCTCGCATCCGGGGGCACTTCGGTCACGGTGAGGCGCTCCTGGCGTTCGAGCCTGTCGCGCACGCCCTGCCACCACAGATCCACCGCGCGGCCGCCGTACGCGACGACATGGACCTCGCGGGCCCGACCGCAGGCCTTGCGCAACTCGCGCTCGTCGGGCAAGCCGACCTCGATCCACTGCTCGATCGCGCCGGTCAGGTCGCTGCGCCACAGGTCGGGTTCGTCCTCGGTGCTGAGCCCGCGCCCGAAACTCAGAGCATCGTGCGCGTGCAGGGCGAACGCGAGCAACCGGACCATCATGCGTTCGTCGGTCTCCGACGGGTGCCGGGCGATCGTCAGCGCATGGTCGCCGTAGTAGCCGCGGTCGATGTCGGCGACCGAGAGCGCGGCTTTGCAGATCGTGGATTTGAGGGCCATGCGACGAGTGTAGCGGCGCCGGGTAGGGAGCGGCCCGATGCGCTGCGACGAAATGGGATGAGGAAGTGCATGCAACAAATTGAT
>JBLMVY010000310.1:0-4915 GCA_050256935.1 Candidatus Levyibacteriota bacterium
CCGACTTGCGAATGGCGAAGGAAGAGACGATAGCGATGCAGGGCGAGGTGGCGGAGATGCTGCCCAACGCGACGTTTCGCGTGAAGCTCGAGAACGGGCATGTGGTGCTCGCGCACATCTCGGGAAAGATGAGGATGCACTACATCAAGATCCTCCCCGGGGACAAGGTCACGGTCGAGCTGACGCCCTACGACCTGTCGCGCGCGCGGATCACGTTCCGCGCCAAGTGATACTGGAGAACGAAATGAAGGTACTGGCATCGGTCAAGAAAATCTGCCGCAACTGCAAGATCATCCGGCGCAGCGGCGTGGTGCGCGTGATCTGCACCGATCCGCGGCACAAGCAGCGGCAAGGCTGACGGCGCGCCCGGTCGCGCGAACTTGGAAACGACAGACAGGTAAATCATGGCCCGTATTGCAGGCGTCAACATTCCGAACCATCAGCACGCCGAGATCGCGCTGACGGCAATCTACGGCATCGGCCGTCCGCGCGCCAAGGCGATCTGCGCCGCGGCGGGCGTCGCCCCGACGACGAAGATCAAGGACCTGACCGACGCGCAGATGGACAAGCTGCGCGAGCACATCGGCAAGTTCACGGTCGAGGGCGACCTCCGGCGCGAAGTGACGATGAGCATCAAGCGCCTGATGGACCTCGGCTGCTACCGCGGCGTGCGGCACCGCAAGGGCCTGCCGGTGCGCGGGCAGCGCACGCGGACCAACGCGCGCACCCGCAAGGGGCCGAAGAAGGGTCGCACTGTCGCGCTGTCCAAGGGCGTGACGAAGTAAGCGCCGGCGCGTAACGAACGAGACACCAGCAAGGATCATCGATGGCACAGCAACCCTCGCAGAAGGCCGCCGCGGCGCGCACGCGAAAGAAGGTCAAGAAGAGCGTGTCGGAAGGCATCGCGCACATCCACGCGTCCTTCAACAACACGATCATCACGATCACCGACCGCCAGGGCAACGCGCTCTCGTGGGCGACCTCGGGCGGCGCGGGCTTCAAGGGCTCGCGCAAGTCGACGCCGTTCGCGGCGCAGGTCGCAGCCGAGGCGGCGGGACGCGCCGCGCAGGAATGCGGCGTCAAGAACCTCGAAGTCCGGATCAAGGGGCCCGGCCCCGGCCGTGAGTCGGCCGTGCGCGCGCTGAACGCGCTGGGACTCAAGATCAGCAGCATCTCCGACGTCACGCCGGTTCCGCACAACGGCTGCCGTCCGCCCAAGCGGCGCCGGATCTAACAGACACACGGGAATAGCGCAATGGCTCGATACACGGGACCCAAATGCAAGCTCGCGCGACGGGAGGGCACCGACCTCTTCCTGAAGAGCGCGCGTCGATCGCTCGACTCCAAGTGCAAGCTCGACACCAAGCCCGGGCAGCACGGCGTGAAGTCGGGCGCGCGGACGTCGGATTACGGCCACCAGCTGCGCGAGAAGCAGAAGCTGCGCCGGATCTACGGTGTCCTCGAGCGCCAGTTCCGCCGCTACTTCGCCGAGGCGACCAAGGGCAAGAGCTCGACGGGCACGAACCTGCTGCAGATCCTCGAGTCGCGGCTGGACAACGTCGTCTACCGGATGGGCCTGGGCTCGACGCGCGCCGAGGCGCGGCAGCTGGTGTCGCACCGCGCGATCACCGTCAACGGCAAGGTCGTCAACGTCCCGTCGGCGCTGCTCAAGGCGGGCGACGTCGTCGCCACGACCGACAAGGCGAAGTCGCAGCTGCGCATCCAGGATGCGCTGCAGCTCGCCGAGAAGGTCGGTTTTCCGTCGTGGGTCTCGGTCGACCCCAAGAAGATGACCGGTACGTTCAAGGGCGCGCCCGACCGCTCGGAGTTCGGGCAGGACATCAACGAAAGCCTCGTCGTCGAGCTGTATTCGAAGTGATCGACGGCACGCTGCAGGCCCCTCGTCACCCGTCCCGACTCGCATAAAGGTACCGCATGCAGAGCAATGTTCTGTTGAAGCCGCGCATCATCGACGTGCAGAGCATGTCGCCGTTCCACGCCAAGGTCGTGATGGAGCCGTTCGAGCGCGGGTACGGGCACACGCTGGGCAACGCGCTGCGGCGCGTGCTGCTGTCGTCGATGCCGGGCTATGCGCCCACCGAGGTCAAGATCACCGGCGTGCTGCACGAGTATTCGGCGCTCGACGGCGTGCAGGAGGACGTCGTCGACGTCCTGCTCAACCTCAAGGGCGTGGTCCTCAAGCTGCACAACCGCGACCACGTCGCGCTCAAGCTGTCGAAGAGCGGCGAAGGCCCGGTCACTGCGGCCGACATCGAGCCGAATCACGACGTCGAGATCATCAATCCCGAGCACGTGATCGCGCACCTGACGGCCGGCGGCAAGATCGAGATGGAGATCAAGGTCGAGAAGGGCCGCGGCTACCAGCCGGCGACCTCGCGCAGCAAGCCCGAGGGCGGCCGCACGATCGGCAGCATCCTGCTCGACGCCTCCTTCTCGCCGGTGCGGCGCGTCAGCTACGCCGTCGAATCGGCGCGCGTCGAGCAGCGCACCGACCTCGACAAGCTGGTCCTCGACATCGAGACCAACGGCGTCGTCGAGCCCGAGCAGGCGGTTCGCTACGCGGCGAGCGTCCTGGTCGAGCAGCTCTCGGTATTCGCCGACCTGAAGGGGACCGATCAGCCGTCGGCCGAGCGCGCGTCGCCGCAGGTCGATCCGATCCTGCTGCGTCCGGTCGATGACCTCGAGCTGACGGTCCGCTCGGCGAACTGCCTGAAGGCCGAGAACATCTATTACATCGGCGACCTGATCCAGCGCTCGGAGACCGAGCTGCTGAAGACGCCGAACCTCGGTCGCAAGTCGCTGAACGAGATCAAGGAAGTGCTGGCCTCCCGCGGACTGTCGCTGGGGATGAAGCTCGAGAACTGGCCGCCCGCAGGGCTGGACCGGCCGTAACGCCAAGGAAGAAGACATGCGTCACCGTCACGGACTGCGGAAGCTGAACCGCACCAGCGCGCATCGCCTCGCGATGCTGCGCAACATGACCAATTCGCTGTTCACGCACGAGGCGATCCGCACGACGCTGCCGAAGGCGAAGGAACTGCGCCGGGTCGCCGAGCCGCTGATCACTCTCGGCAAGAACCCGACCGTCGCCAACCGCCGGCTGGCGTTCGCCCGCCTGCGCGACCGTGACGTCGTCACCAAGCTGTTCAACGATCTCGGGCCGCGGTTCAAGGCGCGCCCGGGCGGCTACCTGCGCATCCTGAAGTTCGGATTCCGGCAGGGGGACGCGGCGCCGATGGCGCTGGTCGAGCTCGTCGACCGGCCCGAAGCGGCCAAGGACGAGGCGTCACAGGCGGCCTGACGACTCGGCGGCCGGCACCACATCGAGCCGGGCGATCACTCGCCCGGCTTTTTTTCGTCCCCGCTTCCGCCCCCGCTTTCGCTACGGTAGGTCCCGCAGCGCGCGCCGGGCGAACGACGACGCTTCGCCATCCCGCTTTCCCGAATTTCGGGAACCCGTGTTTGCGCGATCGCCGGCGCTGGCGATGATTCGTCCCGATGCATCGCGAGGATGCCGTATAGGGGTGCTCCGTAAGGGAGTGCACGGGGCGCCTCCAGCAGCCGAGGACATCGCGCAGCAAGCCTGCGGCGCCCGTCCCGCAGGCACGGGCGCTCCGGCGCACGCGCGTCCTTAAACGTGTAGCATCGGATCCATGCCCGAACGCGTACTTGTCACCGGTGGCGCCGGATTCGTCGGCTCGCATGTCGTCGTCGAGCTGGCGCGCAATGGCTACAAGCCGGTCGTGCTGGACGATTTCTCCAACAGCACGCCCGCCATCCGATCGCGCCTCGAGGCGGTCGCGGGAACGCCGATCCCGTTCATCACCTCGGATATCCGGGACATCGACGCGCTGCGCGCGGCTTTCCACGACTACCCGATCACGACCGTCGTCCATTGCGCGGGGCTCAAGAAGGTCGCCGAATCGCAATCGCGGCCGCTCGGCTACTACGATGTCAACGTCGGCGGCACGCTCGCTCTGGTGCAGGTGATGGGCGAGGCAGGCGTCGCGACCCTCGTGTACAGCTCCTCCGCCAGCGTCTACGGCGAGACGGGCGGGGCGCAGGTCGGCGAGGACGCGCCCGCGCGTCCATCGAGCGTTCACGGGCGGACGAAGCTCGTCGTCGAGAACTTCCTGCGCGACCTCGCCAGCGCCAACGCGAACTGGCGCATCGCCATCCTGCGCGGATTCAATCCATCGGGGGCGCACTCGTCGGGAATGATGGGCGAGGCGCCGCGAGGCTCCGCGACGCATCTGCTGCCCCAGCTTGCGCGCGTCGCGGCCGGCGAGGCGACCGAGCTCGTCGTCTGCGGCGACGACTGGGGCACGCCCGACGGAACCTGCATCCGCGACTATGTCCATGTGCAGGACCTGGCCGACGCGTTCGTGCGCGCGATGCGTCATGTCGGGTCGCGACAGGACGGTGCGCTGACGGTGAACATCGGCAGCGGCACCGGCCACTCGGTGCTCGAGGTCGTCGCGGCCTTCGAGCGGGCCTGTGGCCGGTCGGTTCCGCGCGTGATCGGGCCGCGGCGGCCGGGGGACGTCGCGCAAAGCTGCGCGAATCCGACGCACGCCGCCGATGCCCTCGGCTGGCGCGCGACGCGCGGCATCGATGCGATATGCGCGGATGCATGGCGGTGGCAGCGCAATGGCGGTCGCTACTGATCGTCGCGGTGTGCCGGAGCGCGCTGCGGCCACGCGGGTCGCCGGGCGCTTCGCCGGGCACCCGCCCGGCAGCCCCGGCGCCTGAATGCGGCATCGCGTCCTGGCGCCCGCCGGCTATCGCCGCCTCCCGTGGAAGAACGGCAGGGGCTCGACCACCGAGATCGCGCAGCACCCTCCCGGCGCGGACTACGAGACCTTCGACTGGCGCGCCAGCATTGCCGAGATCG
>JBLMVY010000311.1:0-4681 GCA_050256935.1 Candidatus Levyibacteriota bacterium
AGCCGGGATTTCGAGTTCGTTGGTGCTAAGATGCCGCCCTCGCGAGGGAGTTCACCGCGACAGCCGATTGCCGTCGAAGGATTCATGCCGCGCCCGTCCAGACCAGGATCCACCCCCGGAAAGAGCAGGGGGCCCAAGGCGGGCCCCGTATCCGGGGCACCCGCCGCCGGCGGCTCCGCGGGCAAGCCCGCGCCGGTGCGCGGGAAGAGCGCGACCACGGCCCATTTTACCCACTTCGACGCGGCAGGGCAGGCGCACATGGTCGATGTCGGGTCCAAGGACGTCACCCGACGGATCGCGCGTGCAGGCGGTCGCATTGCGATGGGCAGGCAGACCCTTGCGCTGATCCGCGAAGGGTCGGCGAAGAAGGGCGACGTGCTGGGCGTCGCGCGCATCGCCGCGATCCAGGCCGCCAAGCGCACGGCGGATCTCATTCCACTCGCCCATCCGCTGATGCTGACGCGGGTCGCGGTCGAGTTCACGCATCCGGACGACGAGCCCGCGGTCGCCATCGAGGTCACCGTCGAGACCCTCGACCGCACCGGCGTCGAGATGGAGGCGCTCACCGGGGTGGCGGCGGGGCTGCTGACGATCTACGACATGTGCAAGGCCGCGGATCGCGGCATGCGCATCGAAGGCATCCGCCTGCTCGAGAAGAGCGGCGGGCGCTCGGGGCACTACAGGGCCGGCTGATCTGCCGGTGGAGTCGCCGCGCGGGCGCGGCGAAGTGGCTGCAGAGGGGTCGGAGAAGGGGCGGACGATGAACGGCGCGCTGGTCTGGAGCGGACGGGCAGTCGGGGTGATCGGCGTGGCGATCTGCGCGATCGGCGCGATCGCGCGCCTCACCGGCCACTACACGGTGGGCAGCTACCAGGCAGGCACGCTGCTGCTCGCGGGCGTCGCCGCGATGGTCGCCGGATGCTTCGCCCTGCTGTGGGCGATGGCCTCGCGCGACCGGGGCGTTCGCTGAGCCCTCACCAGTCCCACATCGTGCCGTCCTCGAGACGGTTCACCGGCAGCGCGCTCGGCTTGTACGGATAGCGGGCGGCAAGCGCCTCGTCGATGTCGACGCCATGGCCCGGCGCATCGCTCGGGTGCAGGTAGCCGTCGCGGAAGAAATAGCCGTGCGGGAACACCGCGTCGGTCTCCGCGGTGTGGCGCATGTACTCCTGGATGCCGAAGTTGTGGACCCAGGTGTCGAAGTGCAGCGCGGCGCCCATGCACACCGGGGACAGGTCGGTCGCGCCGTGCGATCCGGTGCGCACCTGGTGGAGCTCGGCGAGCTGGGCGATGCGCCGCAGGTGGGTGATGCCGCCGGCGTGGACGACGGTCGTGCGGATGTAGTCGATCAGCTGCTCGGCGATCAGCGTCTGGCAATCGAAGATGGTGTTGAACACCTCGCCGACGGCGAGCGGCGTCACCGTGTGCTGGCGGATCAGCCGGAACGCCTCCTGGTTCTCGGCCGGCGTCGGATCCTCCATCCAGAACAGGCGGTAGGGCTCGAGCGAGCGGCCAAGGCGGCCCGCCTCGATCGGCGTCAGCCGGTGGTGCACGTCGTGCAGCAGGTGATGCTCGAAGCCGAAGCGGGCCCGGATCGCTTCGAAGAGCTTCGGGACGTGGTCGAGGTAGCGGGTGGTCGACCAGATGTTCTCGGTGGCGATCGCCGCATCCGCAGGCTCGTAGTACATCTTGTCCTTGGCGACGCCATAGGTCGAGGCGAGCCCCGGAATCCCGCATTGCGCGCGGATCGCCTTGTAGCCCATGTCGATGTAATGGGCGACCTGGTCGAGCGTCTCCGCGATGTCCTTGCCGTTCGCGTGGCCGTACACCATGACGCCATCGCGGCTGGCGCCTCCCAGGAGCTGGTAGAGGGGCAGTCCCGCGACCTTGCCCTTGATGTCCCACAGCGCGGTGTCGACGGCCGCGATGGCGCTCATGGTCACCGGGCCGCGCCGCCAGTAGGCGCCGCGGTACAGGTACTGCCAGGTGTCCTCGATGCGCGCGGGATCGCGGCCGATCAGCGCGGGGATCGCATGCTCGGTCAGGTAGGCGGCGACCGCGAGTTCGCGGCCGTTCAGCGTCGCGTCGCCGATGCCGGTGACGCCTTCGTCGGTCTCGATCTTCAGGGTGACGAAGTTGCGGCCGGGGCAGGTGACGATGACGCGGGCGGCGGTGATCTTCATGGCGCGGGACTCGGCAGGAAGGCGGTAGCGTGATCGGAGGCGATCGCGGGGTCACCGGGGTTCCGAGGCTGCGAGGTCCGGTGGTCTAACCACTTGACCACAGTATAACGGCGTCGCTATGATGCGTCCACATCGCGTCGCCGGAGGAATCACCGTTGCCCCTGACGGTCGTCGAACCCAAGCGCCTCTATCGCCAGATCGCCGATCAGCTCGCCCAGCTGATCGCGAGCGGCGAGTTCGCCGCGGGCTCGCGGCTTCCGGCGGAGCGCGAGCTCGCGGCCTCGCTGGGGGTGAGCCGTGCCTCGGTGCGCGAGGCGATCATCTCGCTGGAGATGAGCGGGCTCGTCGAGGTCCGCGTGGGGACCGGGATATTCGTGACGCGGCCGCCCGAGGGGGCGGCGCGCGCGGGAGCCGACGGCGGCCCGGGTCCGTTCGAGCTGCTCGCCGCACGCAGGATGATCGAGGGCGAGATCGCCGCGCTCGCGGCCAAAGGCGCGTCTCCGGAGGACGCCGCAGCCCTTGGCGAAAGCGTGGGGCGCATGGAGGCGATGCTCGACGATTTCCATGCACGCGAGGCCGAGGATCGCGAGTTCCACCTGCGGGTGGCGCGGGCGAGCGGAAACAGCTCGCTCGAGCTGGTCGTCGAGGGCCTGTGGAACCAGCGCGCCGATCTCTGGGGTCGCCTGCAGCAGCACTTCCACACGCGCGAACTCGCCGTGCAGACCATCCGCGACCATGCGGCGATCGCCAGGGCCATTGGCGCGCACGACCCGGACGCGGCGCGCGCGGCCATGCACCGGCATCTGTCGCGCGTGGTGCGCGTGTTCCAGCGCGGTGTCGATGCGCAGGCGGGCCGGTCGGTCGCCGCTGCCCATGCCCCCGCCGTGAAGCCCGCACGCCCTGGCCGGCAGGCCAAGCTGCGGGCATGAGTCTCGTCGTGGCCCCCCGCGGGGCACGTTCGTTCCTGCGATCGCCGTGATCGTTCGTTGGCGATCGATCGTCGACAACTGAAGGAGGACCTGCAATGAGCAACAAGAAGAAATTCACCGGCGACCTGCGTCGCCAGACACTGCGCCTGATGAGCGGCGCGGCGGTTTCCGCGCTGGTGCTGGGATCGGCCTCCACGCTGGCGCAGGTTCCCGCGCTGCCGAAGGGCCCGGTGACGATCAACATCGTCGACGTCGCCGGCAACCTCGCGCTGACCCAGGATGCGATCGAGGCCTTCCAGAAGGCGCATCCGAACCTGGTGTCCAAGTTCAACTTCACCAAGGCTCCGGCGCCCGAGCTGCCCGGCAAGCTGAAGGCCATGCAGGCCGCCGGCCGCTCCGACATCGACATGGTCCTGACCGGGACCGACTTCCTCGCTGCCGGCATCGAGCAGGGCGTGCTGATGCAGATCCTGCCCAACTACGCGTCGAAGTTCCCCAACCTGATGGCCAATTACCAGCCGGCCGCCGCCAAGATGCAGGAGCTCGCCGGCAACTACGGGATCGAGGTGACCTTCATGCCCGCCGGGCCGCTGGTCGAGTACAACCCCGACAAGGTGAAGGACGTGCCCACGACGCCGGCGGAGCTGCTCGCCTGGTGCAAGGCGCACCCGAACCGCCTGATCTATGCGCGTCCCGCGAACTCGGGACCGGGCCGCACGTTCCTGATGGGCCTGCCCTACCTGCTGGGCGACAAGGACCCGAAGGACCCGGTCCACGGCTGGGACAAGACCTGGGCCTACCTGCAGGAGCTCAACGCCTGCATCGAGTACTACCCGTCGGGAACCGGCGCGGTGATGAAGGAGCTGGGCGAAGGCTCGCGTGACATGACGCCCACGGTCACCGGCTGGGACCTCAACCCCCGTGCGCTGGGCATCGTCCCGAAGAGCTTCAAGGTCGCGCCGTTCAAGGGCATGACCTGGGTCAACGACGCCCACTACATGGTCATCCCCAAGGGCGTGGCGCCGGACAAGGTCGCGGTGGTCCTCGACCTGATGGCCTACCTGCTGACCCCGCACGCCCAGGCCTACACCTACGACGAGGGCTATTTCTACCCGGGCCCGGCCGTGAAGGGCGTGACCATCGCCATGGCGCCGGAGAAGAGCCAGAAGTCGATCAAGGAGTACGGGCGTCCCGAGTACGACGGCTGGCTGAAGGAATTCCCGCACACCCAGTCGCTTCCGCCGGACGCACAGGTGAAGGCCTTCGCCCTCTGGGACCAGAAGGTCGGCGCGCAGAAGACCAAGTAAGGCAGTCGATCACGCCGGGCCGGCGTCGCGCCGGCCGGGCGTGGAACATGAATGCCGCGCCCCGGATCGCCGGCCCTGCCGGCGGTCCGGTCCGCTGGCCGGAGCCCGGCGGCCGCGCATCCCGCAACCCCGACGCAACCCCGTCGATCGTCACGAGCCGAACATGAAGCAGGATTTCTCCGAACTGCGCCTCGACCGCGTCACGCGACGCTTCGCCGGGGCCGGTGGGCGCGCCTTCAACGCCCTCGACGAATTGACGATC
>JBLMVY010000312.1:0-7334 GCA_050256935.1 Candidatus Levyibacteriota bacterium
CCGCGGACGATGCGCCGCCGCAGCGACGCGAGGTGCTGCTGCATGGCCCGCGCTGCGCCCGCCCGGTCGCCGCGCGCGATCGCGTCCAGGATCGCCTCGTGCTCGGCCTGGGTGACGGCGAGATCGTCGGCCTGCCACACGGTGAGCTGCCAGATGCGGGTCGAGCGCTCGTGCATCGGGCGGATCGCCTCGGCGAGGATCGGATTGCCCGCGCCGCCCGCGACCAGCGCGTGGAAAGCGCGGTCGACCGCCATGAACTGCGGGCGATGCTTCTGGTGGGTGATCCGCGCGGAGTGGGCGAGCAGGCCACGGATCTCGGTGACCTGACCCGGCGTCACGCGCTCGGCTGCCAATCCCGCGATGCCCGGCTCGAGCGCCAGTCGCGCCTCCAGCAGCACCAGCACCTCGTTCAGCGAGTCCGGCCGCACGAGAAGGCCCTTGCGGGGGATGATGTCGAGGAGTCCGTCGGCCTTCAGGCGATGGACCGCCTGGTGCACGGGCGTGCGCCCGTAGCCCAGCATCGTCGCGATCCCCATCTCGTTGAGGAACTGGCCCGGCCCGAATTCGAGCGAGAGGATCTTATGCTTGATCTCGGCGTAGGCGCGGTCGGCGAGGGAAGGCGGACGATCGCTCGCGGCAGCCGAAACCGTCGGCACCGGGCTGCGCACCGGTTCCGTGCGCCGGGGCGCGGTTCGGGTGACCCTTCGCGGCGCGTTCATGATGGCGTGCACCGGATGCGTGCGGGTTCTGTCGGGCGACGTCCTTCGCTTGTGGGCCTGTGAAATATCACGTAGCATCCGACGAGAAGTGGCAGACGGTGGAGATTATGGCACGCGGCCGGGCAGCGTGGCGCGCGTGGACGGGGCGCGTCGCGGAGGCCGTTTGCGCGATGCAATGGCAGGCCATGGATCGGGAGACTGGGATGAAACGAAGGACGCTGGTGGCGCTGGTCGCGGCGCTGATGTCGGTGGTGACGGTGGCGGCGCCGTCGGCGGCGAAGGCGCAGGGCAAGCCGCTGACGGACGTGACGCTGAACCTGGACTTCATCGCGCTGGGGCGGCACGCACCCTGGTACGTCGCGCTGGCCAAGGGCTACTACAAGGAGGCCGGCCTCAACGTCAAGATCATCCCGGGGCAGGGGACCGCGCAGGCGCTGCAGGCGCTCGAGACCGATGTCGCCCAGTTCGCGTTCTCCGATGTCGCCTCGCTGGTCATCGCGCGGGCGCGCGGCGCGTCGACGGCCCGGTTCGTCGCCATGAACTACCAGAAGGCGCCCTATGCGGTGTTCTCGCTGGATCCGGGGGCGAACGTCACCCGGCTCGACCAGCTGCCCGGCCTCGAGATCGCCAGCGGCGCGGGGAGCTTCACGCCCAAGATCATCGAGGGCGTCATGACCGCGCACAAGCTCAACCCGTCGACGGTCAAGTACGTCAACGTCGACGGCGCGGCGCGCGTCGGGATGATGCTGAGCGGCAAGGTCCCGGCGGTGGAGACCTACATCTTTGCCCGTCCGGGGATCGAGCGCGGATTGAAGGACAAGAAGCTCGCGACGCTCTTCTTCGCCGACCAGGGGCTCGAGCTCTACTCGAACGGCCTGCTGGTGCGTGACGCGTACCTCAAGAGCCACCCGGAGGTCGTGCGCGCGTTCGTCGCAGCGTCGCTGCACGGCTGGAAGGATGCGCTTGCCAATCCGCAGGAGGCGGCAAAGCTCGAGGGCGAGTACGTCAAGGGGCTCAATCCCGACGTCGTCGTCGCCGAGATCGGAATCCTGCGCGAGCTCGCCGTCACGCCCGAGGTGAGCCAGCACGGCTATGGCGCGATCGATCCGACGATGATGAAGAAGAGCCTGGATTTCGTCGTCCACAACATCGGCATCCAGGGGACGGCCCCGCCGGTGCAGGACATCTACACGACCGACTTCCTGCCGAAGCAACCGTACCTGCCGTGATGGCGGCGGCGGGCGCTGCGAGCGCCCCCGGGGTCCGCGGGCAGCCGCGCGGGACGGGAGGCAATGCGTTCGGCGCGATCGAGGAGGTCGGCAAGACCTTCCGCTCGCGCGATCGCCAGGACGACTTCGTCGCCATCGAGCAGGTCTCGCTGACGTTCGGGGAGGGCGAGTTGGTCTCGCTGCTGGGGCCGAGCGGTTGCGGCAAGACCACGCTGCTCAGGATCGTCGCGGGGCTGGAGACGCGCGACCGCGGCAGCGTGCGCATCGGCGGACGGGAGATCACGGGGCCGCAGCGCGACTTCGGCTTCGTGTTCCAGACCCCGAACCTGATGCCCTGGCGCAGCGTCCTCGACAACGTGCTCTTCCCGATGGAGATCCTCGGCCGGCGCGACAAGGCCGCCGTCGCCCGCGCGCACGAGCTGCTGGAGCTCGTCGGCCTCGGCGGCTTCGCGCGCTCCCGTCCGCATCAGCTCTCGGGCGGCATGAAGCAGCGGGTATCCCTGTGCCGGGGCGTGATCCACCAGCCGGCGCTGCTGCTGATGGACGAGCCCTTCGGTGCGCTCGACGAGCTGACGCGCATGGAGATGCACGACTTGCTGAAGAACATCCAGCAGGTCACCCGGGCGACGGTGATGTTCGTCACCCACAGCATCTCGGAAGCCGCCTACCTCTCCGACCAGATCGTCGTGTTCACCCGGCGCCCGGCGCGGATCGCCGAGCGCATCCGGGTGGAGCTGCCGTACCCGCGGACGCCGGCGCTGCGCTACACCGATGCGTTCACCGCCATCGAGCATCGAGCGGGTGCAGCGCTGGGGATCGTCAAATGAGCGCCGCGCGGCGTCGCGCCGCGCTGCGGGTTGCCGGGTGAATCCACCGTGAAGGCCTCGATCGTACCCCGCATCCTCTACCCGGTCGCCGGGGCGGCGCTGCTCGTCGCCGTCTGGCATTTCAGCGTCGTGCAGTTCCGACTTCCGTACGTGCTCCTGCCGTCGCCGATGCAGGTCCTCGATGCCGCAATCGACCAGCGGGCGGTGCTGCTGTCGCAGGGATGGGTCACCCTCAAGGAATGCCTGTACGGCTTCGCGCTCGCGTTCGCGCTCGGCGTGCCGATCGCCGTCGCAGTCGCCGGATCGCGGGTGCTGAACCTGATGTTCTCGCCGCTGCTGATCGCCATGCAGTCGGTGCCCAAGGTCGCGCTCGCTCCGATGGTGCTGGTGTGGGCAGGCACCGGCATCGAATCCAAGCTCGTGATCGCCTGGCTGGTCGCGTTCTTCCCGATCGTCGTCGACACCGCCGCCGGGTTGCGCGCCACGCCGCGCGAACTCCTGGAGCTCGCGCATTCGCTGCGCGCGTCGCGCTGGCAGACCTTTGCCAAGGTCCAGTTTCCCGCCGCCGTTCCCTTCGTCATGGCGGGCTCCAAGGTCGCGGTCACGCTCGCGGTCATCGGCGCCGTCATCGGCGAGTTCGTCGGCTCGAACGAAGGGCTCGGCAACCTGCTGCTGGTCGCCAATTCGCAGATGAGCACGGCGCTCGCCTTCGCCGCGCTGTTCGCGCTGGCGGCGCTGGGCATCGCGCTCTACGGTGCGGTCGCCCTGCTCGAGCGGGCGCTCGACGCCTGGTCCGGCGAGCCGCCGCTGTTGCACTGAATCCATTCGAACGAACGAGGAGACTTCATGGAAGATGCCGCCAAGGCGATCGCCCGGGCCGTCACGGGCGCCCCCGATCTCAGTGAGATCCTGATCCAGGTCGCCGACATGCCGTGGCGGCCCAAGTCGCTCAAGGGTCTCTCCGAAAAGATGCTGTGGCGCGACGAGGCCACCGGGGCGTCGATCGCACTGATCCGCTTCGAGCGGGGAGTCGGGATCCCGCAGCCGCATTCCCACGCCTCGAACCAGTTCATGTTCTGCCTCGAAGGGCGCTACGAGTACACGAGCACCGGCGTGACGCTCACCAAGGGGTCGTTCTACTGCAATCCCAAGGGCAACGTGCACGGTCCGACGTATGCGCACGAGGACACGGTCGTGCTGGAGATCTACGACGGTCCGCACTATCCGCAGAAGCCTTCGTGGTACACCGACGAGCGCGATGCCCACTGACGCTGCTGCCGCGCCCGCGGCCACGCCTTCGGCCGGAGCGGCCGCCGCGCTGCGCGTGCCCCTAGGGCAACTTGGCGACCTCGTCGCCGCGCTGCTGCGCGCAGCAGGCGCATCCGACACTGCGGCCGCGGTGACCGCCCGCGCGCTGGTCGACGCCGACCGGGCCGGCATACCGTCGCACGGCGCGATGCTGGTCCCGATGTACGTGGAGCGCCTGCGCGCCCGCTCGGTGTCGGGGGCGAGCAGCGGCAGGGTCGTCTCCGACCGGGGCGGCGCGATCGTCATCGACGCCGCCAATGCGCTGGGGCAGGTCACCGCGCAGCAGGCGGTGCGGCTGCTGGCCGAGCGCGCGCCGGCCCATGGCCTCGCCGCCGTCGCGGTGCGCAACGCCTTTCATTTCGGCGCGGCGGGATACTGGGCGGATGCCCTTGCGCAGGCAGGGCTGGTCGGGGTCGCGATGTCGAACACGCGTCCGCTGATGCCGGCGCCGGGCGGGGCGGAGCGCGTGGTCGGCAACAATCCGGTGGCCATTGCCGTGCCGGCCGTCGGCGGCACGACCGTCGTGTTCGACATGGCGACCAGCGCCGGGGCGATGGGCAAGATCCGGCTCGCGGCGGCCCGCGGGTCGCCCATTCCCGAGGGCTGGGCGACCGACGCGCGCGGCGTCCCGACCACCGATGCGATGGAGGCGATCGCCGGCATGCTGCTGCCCGCAGGCGGCGCCAAGGGCTTCGGTCTCGCCTTCATGATCGACCTGCTGTGCGGTGCGCTTTCGGGCGGGGCGATCGGCGAGGCGGTGCGCCCGCTGTTCGGCAACGCGCAGGAAGCCTACGGCTGCGCGCAGCTCTTCATTGCATTGGACGTCGCGCATTTTCGCGATCCCCAGGAGTTCGCCGACGCGGTGACGGCCGCGGCGAGCCGGGTGCGCGAGTCCGCGCCCGCACCGGGGCAGGCGCGCGTCGCCGTGCCGGGGGATCGCGCAGCCCGCGCCCGGCTGGCGAACGCCGAGACCTGCCCGATCGCCGAGGAAACGGCGCGCGCGCTCGAGTCGCTGGCCGCCACCCTCGGCGTGGCGAACGGCCAGCTGCACCCAAGACCCTGAGTCGAAACCGAGAGGAACCCGATGTCCAAGCAGCAGATCACGACCGATGCCCTGCGCAAGCCGATGGGGCATTTCTCGCAGGCGATCGCCATCGAGGCGCGGGGACGGCTGGTGTTCGTCTCCGGCATGACCGCGCGGCGTCCGGACGGTACGATTGCCGGGATTGGCGACATCGAGGCGCAGACCCGCCAGGTCTGCGAGAACCTGAAGTCGGCGATGGAGGCGGCGGGGGGCAGCCTGCGCGACATCTGCCGCGTCGATGTGTTCGTGCGCAACATCGAGCACTTCGATGTGATCCACCGGGTGCGTCGCGAGTATTTCGAGGCGCCGGCGCCGGCATCGACGATGGTCGAGGTCACCAAGATGGTGTCTCCGGACTACCTGATCGAGATCAACGCCATCGCCGTCCTGCCCGATGCCTGAAGCCCTCATCGAGGCTTTGCACCCTTCATGCGACCCCGCGCCGCCCGACCGGAACAATCCACGATGACTTCTCCGCTCGTCACCTTGCGCCATGCGGGCGCGATCCGCACCGGCATGGTCTTCGATGACACCATCCGCCTGCTGCCGCCCGAAGTCGATGACCTGGTGAGCCTGATCGCCGCCGGACCGGCGGCCCTGGAAGAGGCGCGGCGCAAGGTCTCCGCCGCCGGCACGCAGACGGTGCCCCGGGCGAACGCGGCGCTGCTCGCACCGATCCGGCGATTCCGGCGCGACGTCCTGTGCACCGGCTGGAACTACTGGGACCATTTCGAGGAGGGCGTGGGCAAGCGCGACGGCCAGGAGGTGCCGCGACCGATCGCGCCGACGTTCTTCACCAAGGGTCCCGACGCGGTGATCGGACCCACCGATCCCATCGCCTACGACGCCCGGCTCTCCGCCAAATGGGACTACGAAGCGGAGCTCGTCGTGGTCATCGGCAAGCGGGGGCGCAGCATCCCGGCGGCGCGGGCGATGGAGCATGTCTTCGGCTACTGCCTCGCCAACGACATCTCGCAGCGCGACCTGCAGCGTCGCCATGGCGGCCAGTGGCTGAAAGGCAAGAGCATCGACGGCACGATGCCGCTCGGACCGTGGATCGTGCCCGCCGGCGAGATCGACCCGGTGTCGGTGCGCCTTCGGTGCATCGTCAACGGCGTCACCCTGCAGGACGCGTCGGTGGCGCAGATGGCGTTCCCGATCCCCGAGCTGATCGCCGAGCTGTCGTTCGGCATGACGCTCGAGCCCGGCGACATCCTGCTGACCGGCACACCCAGCGGCGTCGGCCATGCGCGCACGCCGCCATTGTTCCTGAAAGCCGGCGACGAAGTCGTCACCGTGGGCGACGGCATCGGCGAATTGCGCAACCGTCTGGTGGAGGTCGATCTGGCCGGCGATTCCAACGTCCGGCCCGGCCCCGCGGTCTAGCTGGACGCGCAGCGCTCCGGAACGTCCGACGCGCAGCGCGAGCGACAAGGAGAGACACGATGCAGTCACCCAAGGTCCAGGGCCTCGCCGGATTCGGCCTGGAAGTCCCCGACCTCGAGGCCGCGCGGCGGTTCTACGCGGCGTTTGGCCTCGAGGCGCGCGAGCACGACGCCGGCGTTTCGATGAAGAGCCCCGGCCGCAGCCACGACGAGATCGTGATGGTTCGCGGTCCGGCGAAACGGCTCAAGCACCTGTCGTTCTTCATCGCCCCGCAGGCGCAGTCCGCCTTCGCCGACAGGCTGCACGGGGCCGGCCTCGCCGTGAGCGAGGCGCCACCCGCGCGCGGCGATCCCGCGGGTCTCTGGTTCCAGGACCCCTGGGGCACGTGGATCCACCTCGATCCGCGGCGTCCCGACGCCGTCCCGGTCGCGAAGGCGGCGATCGCCAATGTCGGCGGTCGCCGCGATCGCGTCGATGTCGCGCTGTGGCAGGAGCTCGATCGCAAGCCGCTTCCGCGCCGCATCGGGCACATGCTGATGTTCACCCAGGAATGGGAGCGCGTGGAGAGGTTCTACTGCGACGTGCTGGGCTTTCGCACGACCGACCGCGCCCAGGGACGCGTGGCGTTCATGGCGGCAGGCGACGGCGTCATCGATCATCACTGCTTCGGCCTGATCAACGGCACGCATCGCGGCATCCAGCATGCGAGCTTCGAGGTCGGCGGCATCGACGACATCGGGTTCATGGCCTGGCGGATGCGGGAGGCGGGGTACAAGGAGGG
>JBLMVY010000313.1:0-6842 GCA_050256935.1 Candidatus Levyibacteriota bacterium
CCTTCCTCGAGATCGGCGATCAGGTCGTCGGGATCCTCGAGGCCGATGTGCAGCCGGATGCAGGGGCCGGCGGCATCCCAGCGGGTCGCGCTGCGCACGCGCTCGGGCCAGGTCGGGATGATCAGGCTCTCGAAGCCGCCCCAGCTCCAGCCCATGCCGAACAGCCGCATGCCATCGAGCATCGCCGCAAGCTTCCCGGCCGCAACAGGCCGCAGCACGGCGCCGAAGAGGCCGGAGGCCAGCGCGAAATCGCGCTTCCACAGCTCGTGGCCGCGCGCGCCGGGCAGCGCCGGATAGAGGACTTCGTCGACCTCGGGCCGCGACGTCAGCCACTCGGCGACGCGCAGCGCGCTCGCCTGGTGGCGGGCGAGCCGCACCGCCAGCGTGCGCAGGCCGCGCAGCGCCAGGAAACAGTCGTCAGGCGACGGCGTGACACCCATGTCGGTCCACAGGCGCTCGAGCGCGGGCAGCGTCTTCGCGTTGGCGATGATCGCGCCGAGCAGCACGTCGGAGTGGCCACCGATGTACTTGGTCGCCGCATGCACCGACACGTCGACGCCGTGCTCGAACGAGCGGAAACCCAGTGGGGTCGCCCAGGTGTTGTCGGTCACGACGACTGCGCCGCGGGCGTGCGCGGCATCGGCGATGGCGCGCATGTCCTGCACCTCGAAGGTCAGCGAGCCCGGCGATTCGGTGAACACCACCCGGGTGTTCGGCGCGAGCAGGCGCTCGATGCCGCCGCCGATCAGCGGATCGTAGTAATCGACCGCCACGCCCAGGCGCCGCAGATGGTTCTCGGCGAAGCGCCGCGTGGGTCCGTAGACCGAGTCGCTGATCAGCACGTGGTCGCCGGGACGGGTGAGCGCCAGCAGGGGAAACGTCGTCGCCGTGAGCCCCGAGGGCACCATCAGCGCCGCGTCCCCGCCTTCGATCTCGGCGAGCGCGGCCTGCAGGTCGCGCACGGTCGGCAGGCCGTGCAGCCCGTAGGTCAGGCCTTCGTACTCGCCGCGCGATGCGCGCTCCAGATCGGCGACCGTCGGAAAGAGGATCGTCGAGGCGCGGAACACCGGCGTGTTGACGACGCCCAGGAAGCGCTGGGGATCCCGTCCTGCGTGGACGATGCGTGTGGCGGGATGCTCGCGCCGGCGGTCGCTCATCATGGGACTCCGAAAGCCGCGATGCTACCCAATCGGGCCAGCGCGCGCCAATCGGCAGCGAAGCGCGCGCCGGACGCGACGCTCAGCTTCGCCGCGAGGCGACGAGCGCGGCGGCGACGATCAGCGCCGCGCCCGCGAGGGTGCGCGGTCCCGGAACCTCGCCGAGCAGCCACGCCGCCAGCCCGATGCCGTAGACGGGCTCGAGCGCTGCGACGACGCTCGCCGTGTGCGCCGAGACCCGCCGCATGCTGGCGATGAACAGCGTGTGGGCGAGCGCCGTGCAGGCGATGCCCAGCACGGCGAGCAGTGCCAGGTCCTGCGTCGACGGCAGGACGCGCCCGGCTTCGCCCGCGGCGATGGGCAGCAGGCAGGCGGCCGCCACCGCGTTCTGCCACAGCGCGATGCGCGCCGGGTCGTCGCCTGCGACCAGGCGGCGATTGCGCAGCGCGAGCCACGCGAAGCTGAAGCCCGAGACGATGCCCCAGGCCAGCCCGCGCGAGGCGCGGTCGGACCACGAGAACGCGGGAACGATCAGCACCAGTCCGGCGATGACCAGCGCCCCGGTTGCGTAGCGCTCGATCGTCCGGGCGCGCAGCGCCCGGTCGCGCTCCAGCAGCAGCACGAACAGGGGAAAGCTCGCGTAGCCCAGCAGCGCCACGGCCACGCTCGCCGACTGCACCGCCGCGAAGAACGATGCCCAGTGCAGCGCCAGGATCGCGCCGTTGCCGGCGAGCGCAACGTTCGGCCTGCCCGCGGCGCGGCCGCGGATTCGCAACGTCAGCGCGAGGGCGAGCGCGGCGAAGGCCGTGCGCCCGAGGACGATCGCCGTCGCCGGCAACGCGATCCATTTGCCGAACAGCGCGGCGAAGGCGAACAGCGCGACGGCTGCGTGGAGGGCGACGAGCGCGGAACCGGTGCTCAACAAGGCTCCCCGGGACGGGACGCCGGCCATTGTGCCAGCAGATCGCGGTATGATTGCAGGCAGGTCTGATCGTGAAACGCGCCCCGCTTTTCCCCTCCCCGAGCGCGACCCCGTCCTGCGCCCTTGCCGGCGCTTGCGGAGATTCGCCCCGTCGGCCATGACCGCGCCTCTGCTCATCGGCATCTCCGCGCGCATCCATCATCCGAGCGAGCTGACGCGGAACCTCGGCGGCGTCTACACCAAGACGCTGCACTACCTCGAGCAATCGGTCACGCAGTGGGTGATGTCGAAGAACGTCCTGGTGTTCATGATCCCGGCGATCGAGTCCGAGGGGCTGGTCAAGCGCAGCGACATGCGGCTGTATCACTACGCGGAGGCCCTCGATGCGCTGGTCCTGCAGGGTGGCGCGGACATCGCGCCGCCGACCTACGGCGAGGAGGCGCGCGATCCGGAGTGGGCCGGCGATCGCATCCGCGACCGCTATGAGATCGAGCTGTTCGAGGCCTTCGTCGGCAAGGGCAAGCCGGTGCTGGGAATCTGCCGGGGCTGCCAGATGATCAACGTCGCATTCGGCGGAACGCTCTATCAGGACATTGCGACCCAGGTCCCGAACGCCCAGGTCCATCGCGACGTCGGGCAGTACGAGCACAAGTATCACCTGGTGAAGTTCGTCCCCGGCACCGGGCTGGCCAGGCTCTATCCCGAGCGCAGCGAAGCGCTGATCAACACCATCCACCACCAGGCAGTGAAGAAGCTCGGCCGCGGACTGATCGTCGAGGCCCAATCGGCGCCGGACGGCATCGTCGAGGCCGTCCGCTGGCGCGGTCCGAGCTACGTCGTCGGTGTCCAGTGGCACCCCGAATTCATGCTCGGGCCCGACATGCGGAGCGAGCACCTGGACGGCGCGCCGATCCTCAACGAGTTTCTCGACGCCGCGCGCGCGCGCAAGAAGCGCCGCTGAGACGACGATGCTCCGGCCGCCGGACATGCTGGATCTCTGGACGCTCGACCCCCGGCGCGCCCTGTGGCTCGCCACGCTCGCGCTGGTGGTCATCGGGACCATCGATTTCCTGACCCCCGAGAGGCTCTCGCTGTCTGCCGTCTACCTGCTGCCGATCCTGATCGCCGGATGGAACTGCGGCTGGCGCTGGGCCGCGGCCTTCGCCGTGTTCGCCTTCGGCAGCCAGCTCGCCAACGGACTGCTGCAGAACCTGCACTCGGGCGATCTCTTTTACTTCGACGTGACGATGGCCAACCGCCTCGTCACCTACCTTCTCGTCGTGTTCCTGATCGGGCAGCTGCGCGAGCTCTACGATCGCGAGCGGGACAGCGCGCGCAGCGACGAGCTCACTGGCGTGATGAACCGCCGGGGTTTCCACGAGCTGCTCGAGCACGAGATCGTCCGCCACGAGCGCAGCGGGCATGCTTTCTGCGTCGCCTATCTCGACTGCGACCGGTTCAAGTCGGTGAACGACAGCCTGGGCCATGCCGCGGGCGACCGGCTGCTGCGCGGCGTCGCGACGGCGCTCACCCAGGCGCTGCGGCGCAGCGACTCGCTGGCGCGGCTGGGCGGCGACGAGTTCGCGATCCTGCTCCCGGAGACCGACGCGGACCAGGCCGGCGAGGTGGTCCGCAAGCTGCGCGCGGCGCTGTCGGCGATGACGGCGCGCGAAGGCTTCGACGTCACCTTCAGCATCGGGGTCAGCGCTTTCGTGTCGGTCCCGCCGTCGGTCGACCGCGCGATCGACCACGCCGACAGCACGATGTACGCGGCCAAGGCCGCGGGACGCGACACCACCGTCTGGTCGACCTGGGGAGATGAGGTCGAGGCGACGGGCGCCGATCG
Organism: Candidatus Levyibacteriota bacterium; assembly: GCA_050256935.1. Lineage (GTDB taxonomy): Bacteria > Pseudomonadota > Gammaproteobacteria > Burkholderiales > Casimicrobiaceae > VBCG01. The sequence goes on from JBLMVY010000313.1 coordinate 3,926, forward strand.
CGGGTCCGCCGATTCGCGCGAGCGCCTGCACGCGGGCTGACGCTTCAAGTCCCGGGATTTCGCGATCCCGAGGTCTCGACGAATCGAGAGCCTGCTGCCCCGGGGCCCGTCCGTGGGTCGGCGTGCGGCGGCGCGTCAGCTCCCGCCCCCGGCGGCATCCTGGATCTGCGCGGCATGCAGGGTGTTGGCGAGCAGCATGGCGATGGTCATCGGGCCGACACCTCCGGGCACCGGCGTGATCCAGGCCGCGCGCTCGCGCGCCTTCGCAAAATCGACATCGCCGACCAGCTTGCCGTCGGCGCCGCGATTGATGCCCACGTCGACGACGATCGCGCCGTCCCGGATCCAGTCGCCCTGCACGAAATTCGCCTTGCCGATGGCGGCGACCACGATGTCCGCCTGGCGCACGAGGCCGGGGAGATCGCGGGTCGCGGAGTGGCAGATGGTCACCGTGCAGCGCGCCATCAGCAGCTCGAGCGCCATCGGGCGGCCCACGATGTTCGACTGGCCGATGACCACGGCGTGCTTGCCGACGAGGTCGACGCCAGTCTCGGCGAGCAGGCGCATGCAGCCGTAGGGCGTGCAGGGCCGAAGCGTCGGCATCCGGAGCACCAGCCTGCCGACGTTGTACGGATGGAAGCCGTCGACGTCCTTCGCAGGATCGATCGCCTCGATCACGCGCTCGCCCGATATCTGCGGCGGCAGCGGAAGCTGGACGAGAATGCCGTTGACCGACGGATCGGCATTCAGCCGGCCGATCAGTGCCAGCAACTCGGACTCGGTCGCACTGGCCGGCAGGTCGAAGGCCAGCGACCGCATGCCCACGCCGTCGGTCGTCCTGCGCTTGTTGCGCACGTAGACCTGCGAGGCCGCGTTCTCCCCCACCAGCACGACGGCGAGCCCGGGCGCCCGCCGACCGGCGGCGACGCGCGCGGCGACCGCCCCGCGCAGCTCATCGGTGACGCGTGCGGCAAGCACCTTGCCGTCCAGAATCTGCCCGGGCATGCTCGATCCTTCGAATGGAAGCCGGAATTCTAACCGCCATCGACGCAAGGCTCCGGACGGCACTTGCGCCGGACGCGTGCACCGGCCACGTCCTGCGCGTCGACGGCAGGGCCGTGGGCGTCGTCGACGCTGCGCGCGCCGGGCGCCTCGCCGCGTTCGCCGACGTGTTCCGGGTCGGTGACGCCGGCATCGAGTTCGCGCCGCGCCTCGACGATGCGTGCACGCGCAGCGCGGCGATCGCCGAAGTCGCGCGCGAGCTCGCGCGCGAAGGCCGGCTCTCGGCATGGCGCGACGAGCTGTTCGCCGTGTCGGAGGAATTCGGCGCGCCGCCAGCGTTCGTCGTCGAGCGCGCGGCGGCGCGCTATTTCGGCATCCGGACCTGGGCGGTGCACGTCAATGGCGTGGTTCGGGACGCGGACGGCGCGTCGATGTGGTTCGCGCGCCGCAGCGAGGACAAGCCGATCGATCCCGGCATGCTCGACAACCTGGTCGGCGGCGGCATCGCGGCGGGACACGGCGTCGGCGAGACGGTGGTGAGGGAAGCCTGGGAGGAAGCGGGAATCCCGGCGGCGCTGGCGTCACGGGCGAGCTGCACCGGCACGGTGGACGTCTGCAGGACGAACCCCGACGGCCTGCAGCGCGAGACGATCTTCGTCCACGACCTGTGGCTGCCCCCCGATTTCGTTCCCGCCAACCAGGATGGCGAGGCCGTCGAGCACCGGCGCGTCGGCCTGCCCGAGGCCGCGCGATTGCTCGCGATCGCCTCCGGCCGCGACCAGGTCACCGTCGATGCGACCCTGGTCGCGCTGGATTTCCTGCTGCGCCACGACGCGCTGCCGGGCGACCCCGCGTCACTCGCCGCGCTGCGGTCGAGGCTCAGGCCGGGCTGACGCGCGCGATCCCCATCTCCGCCAGCGTGTCGCCCACCGCGTTGACCGCATGGCGCATCTCGTCGGGGCCGATTGCGCCGATGCATCCGACGCGGAACGTCTCGACCTGCGTCAGCTTGCCCGGGTAGAGGATGAACCCCTTGTCGCGCACGCGATCGTAGAACTCGCGGAAGGCGTAGCGCGGATCGGCGGGCGCGTGGAAGGTGACGATGATCGGCGCCTGGAGGCGCGGATCGAGGAAGGCCCGGAATCCGAGCGCCTCCATCCCCCGGACCAGGACCTCGCAATTGCGGGCGTAACGGGCCAGGCGCGCGACCTGCCCGCCTTCGGTCTCGAAGGCCTCGACCGCCGCCGACAGGGCCGCCACCACGTGCGTTGGCGGCGTGAAGCGCCACTGGGTCGTCCGCTCCATGTACTGCCACTGGTCGTGCAGATCCAGCGACAGCGACGTGCTGTGGCCCGCGCAGCGCTCGAGGACCGACTTGCGCGCGAGCACGAATCCCATTCCCGGCGGGCCCTCGAGGCACTTGCCCGATGCAGCGATCAGCGCGTCGAAAGGCAGGCTGCGCGCGTCGATCGGCAGGGCGCCAAACGAGCTCATCGCGTCGACGATCAGGCTTCTGCCGCGCTGCGCGACGGCGCCGGCGATCGCGTCGAGCGGATTGAGGATCCCGGTCGATGTCTCGCAGTGGACGAGGCCGACATGGGTGATCGAAGGGTCGCCGGAAAGCAAGCGGTCGACGTCGCCCGGGTCCGGCGGAACGTTCTCGGGAGTCTCGAGGAGGCTCACGCGCCGCCCCATCATCCGCGCGAGCTTCGCCAGGCGCTGGCCGTAGGCGCCGTTGACCAGCACCAGCAGGTGTCCGTCGCGCGGCACCAGGGTGTTGACCGCCGCCTCGACGGCGAAGGTTCCGCTGCCCTGCATCGGCACGCAGACGTGCGAGCCCGTGGCCTGGACGACCGCCAGCAGGCGCTCGCGCAGCATCGCCGTGACGGCATTGAAACCGGAATCCCACGAGCCC
>JBLMVY010000314.1:0-2912 GCA_050256935.1 Candidatus Levyibacteriota bacterium
GAATAGCCGACGAAGAAATCGCGCTGCCACTTCATTCCCGAATGGCGCTCGATCACCGGGACGCAGATCTCCTCGGTCGCACCCGGATAGACGGTCGACTCGAAGACGACGGTCGCACCGGGCCGAAGGTTCCTGCCGACCGACTCGCTGGCGCCGAGCAACGGGGAAAAGTCGGGCTGGTGCGCATCGTCGACCGGTGTCGGCACGGCGACGACGACGAAGTCGGCGCGCTTCAGTTGCGTCGAATCGGTGGTGACCTCGAGGCCCCCGGCGGCGGCGAGATCCTCGCGGCTCACTTCGCCGGTGGGGTCGTAGCCGGCGCGGTAGGCGTCGATCTTGGCCTGCGACAGGTCGAAGCCGACCGTGGGGTAGAGCTTGCCGAACTCGACGGCGAGAGGGAGGCCGACGTAGCCCAGGCCGACGACGGCAATGGTGGTGGAATTGTTCATGTTCTGGATGCAGCGCCCGTGGTCGGGACGGATCGTTGGATTCGTGTCGAGGGTCCGGTCGCGGGCTCAGAGCGTGGACAGGAGCTTCTCGGCCTCGGCGCGGATCGGCGAGCTCTTGTCGAGCTTCCCGGTGATCGCGTCGAGCTCCTTGCGCGCACCCGCCTTGTCGCCCGATGCGGCCAGCGCCTGGGCGAGGTGCAGGTGGATCTCGGCCTGGTCGGGCGCGAGGGATGCCGCCATCTTCAGCAATTGGGCTCCGCGCTGCGCCTGGCCGTTTCGCGTCAGCGCAAGCCCGAAGGTATCGAGGATACTAGGATTGAATGGCGCGAGCTGGTGCGCGCGCTCCGCATACTCGAGCCCCTTCGGGTCCTTGGCCTCGCTGAGGATCCAGGCCAGATTGTTGAGCGCGACGACGTTGTCCGGGTCGATGGCGAGCACGCGTTCGTAGCCGGACTTCGCCGCAGCCACATCCTTCGCCTGCTGGCTCATTTCCGCGAGGAAGAGCGGCATCGCGGCGTCCTTCGGATGGTCGGCCATCCACTTGTTCGCCAACGCCGCAGCGTCCGAGGTCTTGCCCGCCGCGCGCAGCGCGCCCACGGCGCGCGTGGCGATCGCAGGATCCGGTTCGCGCGCGAGGCCCGCGCGGTAGGCCACGGCCGCCTCGGGCCATTTCTTCTGGGCGGCGAGCATCTCCCCTTCGAGGGCGTAGCCGACGCCCTTGGCGGGTTGCTCCTTCTGCAGCTTGCGCGCCTCGGCGATCGCCTGGTCGGGACGTCCGGAGAGCAGGTACGTCTTGGCGATCAATCCGCGGGTCAGCGCGAAATCCGGCTTCAGCGCCAGCGCCTTGTGCTCGGTCTCCAGCGCACCCGCGAAGTCCTTGGCCGCGATCTGCGCCTCGGCGAGTCGGTACAGCGCGATGGGGTTCTGCGGCTGCAGCTGGACCAGGCGCTTCGACGTCTCGATCGCCTGGTTGATGTCGCCGCTGGCGAGCTGCGCGGATGCAACCGCTGAGGTCAGCTGGGGATCGTTGGGAATCGCCGTGAGCGCGGACTGCGCGGCACTGAGCGCACTCCTCGGATCCCGCCGGCCGAGGTCGAAATTGATCAGGGCGAGTCGCGCATTCACCGACGCCGGGTTCGCCGTGATCGCCTTCTCGATCTGCGCCCGCACCTGATCGGGCGTGCCTCCATCCGCGGCGATCATCTGGGCCGAGGTCAGCAGCGCCTGCTCGTTGTTCGGCTGCTTGGCGAGGATGCGGTCGAAGCGCTCACGCGCCGCCTTGGGATCGCCCGCGCGCATGTCGAGCAGCGCGAGGTTGTAGGCTGCCGGGTAGTAGTCGGGCTGGAGCTCGAGCGCCTTCTCGAAGCTCGCCCGCGCGGACTTGAGGTCGCGCTTCGCCACATAGACGCCGCCCCGGAGGTTGGCCACGAAGGGCGACTTCGGCTGCTTCTTCTCGAGGGCATCGACGGCGGCCATCGCGTGGTCGTAGTCGCGGCGCCGCATGTATTCGCTGTAGAGCGCGAGCTCGGCCTGATATTCCGAGGAATCCTTGGACGCGAGCGCCTGCAGGTCGCTGAAACCGCGGTCGGCGTCGCCGGCCGCCAGCCGCACCTGGGCCAGGCGCACTTCGCTGGCGACGTTGTTCTTGTCGAGGGCGTTCGCGCGCTCGTAGGAAGCCGCGGCCTGCTCGGTGTCGCCCAGCGCAAGATAGGCCTCTCCCGCGGCGCGCAGCAGGTAGGGGTCGTCGGGCACGCGCTTGAGCGCGGGCCCGAGCACCTGGAGCGCCTGCGGGGCACGGCCGGTCTGCAAATAGAGCATCGCCAGCGCCCGCCCGGCGATCGGCTCGCCGGGGATCGCTGCCAGGACCCTGCGCAGCGAATCCTCGGCCGATGCATAGGACTTGAGCTGGAGGTCGATCAGTCCCGACAGCAGCAGGCCCTGCAGGCCGTTGGGATTCGCGGCGACCACCTTCTGGATGGCGTCGCGCGCATGCGCGGCATCGCCGGCGACGAAATCGACCAGCGCCTCCGCGTAGACAGTGCGGAAATCCTGCGGCGCGATCTCCTTCATCTTCGCGAGCTGGGCCTTGGCGATGTCCTGCTTGCCCATGGTCACGGCGAGGGTCGTCAGCGCATAGCGCAGCGGCACGGACCGCGGATTCGCCTCCACGCCTCCCTGAAGCACCTTCAGCGCCTCGTCGCGGTTGCGCTCGGCCAGCGCGAGCTGCGACTTGAGCAGCAGGCCTTCCGGATAGTTCGGCGCCTTCGCGAGCGCGGCGTCCACGTACTTGCCTGCGGCTGCGAGATCGCCCCGACCGCCCGAGGCCTGCGCCTGCAGCAGCAACCCGCGCACGTTGTCCGGGTCGTCGGCGAGCGCGGCGTCGAGCGCCGTCTGCGCCGCCTTGGCATCGCGCTGCGCGAGATAGCCCGTCGCCAGCGACACCTCCAGGCTGGCGCGCGCCTT
>JBLMVY010000315.1:0-7654 GCA_050256935.1 Candidatus Levyibacteriota bacterium
CCGGGTGGCCGAGTTCCAGCACTTCGTTCATCGCGGCGTGCGCGCCGGCCAGGCACCCGGGCGGCGGGTCCGTCATCGGAGCCATCAGGCTGATGTACGAGCAGCCCGGCATTTCGTACACCCGCACCATGCGCCCTTCCTCGGCGCTCAGCTGATCGAACATCGGGCGATACGCATAGGCGTGCGAGTCTCCGAGCACGAACAGCTGTGCAGGTCGGGGCGCTGCGCAGCCCTCGGGACGGTACTCGGTGATGTCGCCGCCGCCTGCGAGGCGGCGCTCGACGATGCGTGGCTCGCATCGGCGCGTCGCGCGGTCGCCGCGTACCATCCGAACGTCGGCGTACCAGTCCCCGGCGTCACGCGTGACGCGGCTCAGGCCAAGTGCCGGTTGTTCGTGCAGCAGCAGGCTTGCGCCACCCCAGCAGAGGCCGATCACGCCCAGGAATCCGGCGATGCGCAACGCCGCGGGACGCTGCGCAAGCCGCGCGCTGTGGCGGACCGGCCGTTCGATCCAGCGATACGATGCGGTCGCGAGCGCCACGGCGACGCCCAAGGCGGCAATGCGCGTCGGCCATGTCGCGAGGCCCACCGTCCAGCGGCACAGCACGAACACCGGCCAGTGCCACAGGTAGAGCGAGTACGATCGCTGCCCGATCCATACCATCGATGGCCGCGCGAATTGCCGGCGCACGCGATCGTCGGGACGGGCGCGAGCATCGCCGATGAGCAGCAACGCACCGGCCACGGCCGCCAGGGCTCCCGGCCACGGGAAGGTGTTCGCGCGCGCCAGCACCAGGGTGGCGCCGGTCAGCGCGATCGCCGGCCATGCTCCCCACGACAGGCAGGTGGACAATGCGCGCGACGGCGCGGGGCGCTGCGCCGCCCATTGAAACCAGAGGACACCGGCTGCCAGTTCCCAGAAGCGGAAGACCAGGCCGTAGAACGCGTATTCCGCCCCGTGCAGTGACGATGCGCGAAAGCACGCTGCCAGCGAGGCCAGCGCGAGCGCGATCATCGCCGTCACCGCGACGTTGCGCCGCTCGGACCGGCCGCGCAGACGCACCCAGCCGTAGAGCAGCAGCGGTGCCCCCAGGTAGAACTGCTCCTCGACGCCCAGCGTCCAGGTGTGCAGGAACGGATTGAAGTCCGCGCGGGGCGCGAAGTAGGTCTCGGACTGGGCGCCCAGCACCCAGTTGCTGAGCCCCCAGAATGCGGCGCGGCCGACGGATTCGGTGAGGCCGCTCAGCCACGCGCGAGGGACGAGCAGCACGTACGCGAGCGTGGTCGCCATGAGCATCGCCAGCAGGCCCGGGGCGATTCGCGCAAGGCGTCGCGCATAGAAGCGCCCGAGGAACGCGGACGGCGATTCACCGCGATGCTGCGCAAGGGATGCGGTGACGACGAAGCCCGAGATCACGAAGAAGACGTCGACCCCGGCGAATCCCCCGGGGAGCATCGCGGGATGCAGGTGGTAGGCCATGACCGCGAGCACCGCGAGGGCACGCAGACCGTCCACATGCGGGAAATAGCGGGGCAGCGGCTGCATCGGGCGGATCGCGTCGGACGGAGCAAGTTATCACGCGGCGGCGCCACCCGGCGGATGCGGCGGTGAACTGCTCGCCGGTAGCGGGGGCTCCGCCATGCGGCCGATGGCAGCCTCCGTCCCACGATGGTCTGATTGGGGGGTGCACGCACCCATCCCCGTCAGGATCGTCCCCGCCGCTTCGCGCAGCGCCTTCGCACTGATCTGCATCCTCGCTGCATCGGCTTGCGCCGTCGTCGCGACGCTGCCGGTTCACGAGGTCCTGCGGGGCCTCGCGACCATCGCCATCGTGGTCTGGGCCGGCGATCGCATCCATGTGGTGGCGATGCGGCGCGGCCCGCGCGCGGTCCGCGGCATCGAGCTCGACGGCCGCCTGCAAATCGCCGTCACGACCGGCGACGGCTCGCGCGACCGGGGACGGGTGCGGCCCGACAGCTACATCGGCGCCAGGATCACGACCATCGTCTGGCAGCCGGACGGCGCGCGCCGGTCACGCGCGATCCTGCTGCTGCCCGACATGCTTCCCGCCGACGACTTCCGCCGCCTGCGCGTGCTCCTTCGTCACGGGCGCAGCGACGTCGCGCAGGGCAGCCCGGAAAGCCACGCCTGAGCGTCGATCAGCGCATCGCTGTCGGCCTTGGTCTGCCCGGCGATCAGGTGCAGGTAGAGGGGCGCCAGCGCCGCGGGGGCGGGCAGGGTGCTCGAATCTTCGCCGGGATGGCTCTGCCGGCGCAGCGGCGAGCGGATCGGACCCGGCACGACCGCGTTCACCCGCAGGTTCGGCCGGTTCTCCCATTCATCGGCGAGCTCGCGCGCCAGGGCCGCGACACCGGCCTTGGTGACCGCGTAGCCGCCCCAGTAGGCGCGGGGCTCCTGGCCGCGGCTGTCGAGGGTGAACACGACGCTGGCGTCCGGGGCCTTGGCGAGCAGCGGCATCATGATCCGCGTGAGGCCCATCGGCGCCGCGACATTGACCCGCAGCAAGGCGAGCCAGTTGTCGAACGACTGGTGCTCCAGCGGGCCCAGCGAGCCCAGCAGGGCGGCGGTGTGCACGATCGCGTCGATGCGCCCGAGCTGGGTCGTCAGCGCGCTCGCGGCCGTCGCGAAATCCGCCGCTTCGGCGCGTGCGAGGTCCAGCGGCAGGATCACCGGCTCCGGCAGCTTCGCGGCGATGATCTCGTCGTAGAGATCCTCGAGCTTGCGCACGACGCGTCCGTGCAGGATGACCGTCGCGCCGGCTCGCGCGCACGCGAGCGCCAGCTCGCGGCCCAGGCCGCCGGTGGCGCCGGTGATGAGAACGACACGCTCGTCCTGCCGCGACAGCGCGAGGTCGGGTGCGGCAGGAAGCATCTGCGCAGTGGATTCCATGCGCGAATTGTAGTGGGGCCGGTCGGGGGCCCGACCGGGGCGGTTACCAACGGCGCAAGGGGGATCGGACAGCGACGGTCGAGATTGCGAAGGCTTCGACGCTCCGCTATAATTTTGCGTTCGCCGTGGGGGTATAGCTCAGCTGGGAGAGCGCTTGCATGGCATGCAAGAGGTCAGCGGTTCGATCCCGCTTACCTCCACCACCGACCTTTTGGCAGCCCCTGGCAAGGCTGCGAGCGCAGTACAGGTCCCCATCGTCTAGAGGCCTAGGACATCGCCCTTTCACGGCGGTAACAGGGGTTCGAATCCCCTTGGGGACGCCATCCCTCGGCAAGCCCTTGATGGAACAGCAAGATGCTGATTCCAACGGGCATTTTGCGGCTTGGCTATCACATTCGGGTGTACCGGGATTGGCTGCCAGCAGCGGCGCGCCGAGTTGGGACGCGAGATGTAGGCCTTTTTCTCGGACACCGCGCTGTCATGAAGAAGGCGTATCGTTTGACTGGTACAGCCCCAGCTCCAGCTCCCACCGCGGGAGGTCCCATGTCCACGGATGCGTTGATCGGTGATGTACTGCTTACCCTGCTGTTTGGTTCGGTGGCGTTTACCAACTACGTCGCGTGGCGAGCGATGCGGAGACAACTGCAGGATGTCCAGGCGCTCGTGAGTCGGCTTGATGATCGCCTTCGCCTCGCCAGTAGCGAACTGCAGTTCATCAACATCGAGGTCGCGAAGATCCGGGATTGGATCAACAGCCGCACGGTGATCGGCGGCGTACTCGACCTCAATCGGCGTTGATCTGACCGGCGCAGGCGGCAGCGGCGGGCGGCGACCCCCCCCGCCTTCGGTAGGCGATCTCGGGCCGCGAACCTCCGGGCCGCGTGAGGCGACCCGGGGAAGGGCCCACGGGGGGAAATCGCGCCAATCGTTCTGTCTAACCCTCTCGGATTTTTGCGGCGGAAAGGTCGGGACCGTATCCTTGGTGGCCGCGTGCCGATTCGAATGCGAGGGGGCAATGACGATGCGGGCGAGTGCCGTGTTGTGTGGTCTTGTGCTCTGCGGGGTGGCGGCGACAGCCCACGCTGGATTCAATATCGACGGGAACAAGCTGCAACGGTATCTCGCAGCTTACGACAGGCTGGAGGCGGGGCGCGGGACTTTCAACGACACCGGCGATTCCGCCATGGCGATTGGCTACATCGCCGGCATCAGCGATGCCCTGCAGGGAGCTTTGCTCTGCCCGCAGCCGACCGTCGACATTACGCAGGAAATAGCAATCGTCGAGAAGTATCTTCGGGAACACCCTGAAGAGCTGGAGCAACGGGCGATTTTGATCATTGCCAAGGCGTTGGCTGCGGCCTTTCCTTGCAAGCCCAAGTGACCCACCCGGTGCGGCGCGGATCCCCATTGTGTCCCGCCACGCGGCCTCCCCAGGTTCCGCGTACTGGATCGCCCTGGCGACCTTGAGGAGGATCTCGGGCTTCTTCCCAGCGTAGTGCTTCGCCGGGCCCGCGAGTTCGTGCCCGAGGTCCATCGAGTACCGATCCCGATCCATCCCCAGCTCCATGCTGCGCGTGCAGAAGCTGCTCCGCGTGGAATGAAATTCGCGGCGCTTCGCTAGCTTCAGCTGATTGCGCCGGTGCGTCCGGTAGGTACAATCCCCGAAGGTGCCGAGAACATAAGTGCTTGACCCGCAACGGGTTCAAGTGTGGTCGTGCAAGTCTCCCCTTGGGGACGCGAATCCGTTCGAGCCGTTCCCGGGCTCGTTGCGTCCGCGCAATGCGGACCTGTCCGCGGACCGTCGCAGCCCCGAGACTGGACATCGCCGCGATCGCGGCATCCGTTCGTCGCCCTCCATCTTCATTTCTCGATCTGGCGATCAGGCTCTCCGAGGACCAGGGGGCGACGCTGTCCCTGCTGCACGTGGTCGACGATCTGATCGCCGCGTGCGGTCTCGACGGCACCACCGACAGGCGAGCGGCCCAGTTCCGCGACCTGCTCCTCGGTCGCCCTCGATCTCTCCACGCGCCCGTCCTCTCGCCAACGGGGAGCCGACGCGGAGACGATATGCCACCTTTGAACCGCTGCGAAATTCCGGGGGAACGTCAAGGCAGGCCGCGGATGGTGGCTTCGATCTTGCAGTGAAAATGTCGTCTTCCTCTGAATTGCGCGACCACCATGGGCATCCTCGGCTTCCTTGCACTGCTTATCCCGATCGCCGGTGGTCTCGCATGGGCTGCATTCGCCCATCCCGCGGCGTTCCGCGACAGCCTGTTCCCGACGCTGGTCGCCATGTCGGTCTCTGCGGACATTGGTCTGTCAATCTGGGGGCTGGGCGCTCGACACACGTTCGAAGCCCTGATGCCCCTGATCGACGCTGCCAATCTGCGCACGGCTCAGGCCATCGTCGACACCGTGGGTGTCCCGCCCCTTACCTCACTCTTGTACACGGTCGGCACGGTCGGCTACCTCCTGATGCTCCGGTGGTTCTCGGGACGGACGTCGGACGAGCACGACAACCGACGCAAGGCCTGACGCACCGCCAGAACACGGCCCGTCGCCGACGCCTGCCGTTTCGCTGGGCGAAATCGGGCGCGGCCCGTCGACGGGTCGCGAGTATCGCAGTACGATTTGCCCCCCACGCGCCAGACGGGAGGGGGAACCATGGTGCTTCGCGTCAACATCGGTGGTCCGGCGCACCTCTACACGAACGGGATCTCGTCGGAGCTGATGGTGCTCGGCACCGTCACCCGCAAGTCGGGTGAAGTCGGTGCGCTGGTCCGCGTTCCACGGGGGAGCTTCGCGCAGCTGAACGGGCTGGTGCTGCAGCCTCTCGACAAGCGCGAGGTGATCTGCGCCATGGCCGCGGACCGCATCGACAAGATCGGGCGTCCGGGGTAGGCGCCGGACCGCGCCCAGACCCCCGCGAACGGCCCCATCACCTCACTGCCGTTACGCCCTGCGGCCCACCCGCACTGCGCCGAGGACTGCGAGCAAGCCCGCCAGCAGGATGAAGCCGGCCACCGACAATGTCGGGATCGGCTGCGACGCCGTGCCATCGACGGTGATCTGCGCGGTCCCCGCCCACGACAGAAGCAGGCCGGTGTTGCAGCCGCCCAATACGCCTTCTGCCTGCAGTCCGACCGTGTGCGCACCCGCGCTCACCGGACCGAGATTGAAGACCCCGCTGCTGCCGCCCGGTGCGACGGCACCGGTCACGGCAACCTGCGTGCCGTCGACCAGGAAGTGGATGATGATGCTCGAGCAGGCCACCGGGCTCGACGAAACGAACTGGGCCTGCAGCAGGCCATTGGTCGTGATCGGGACGTTGGCGACGTTGTTGCAGAGCTGGCCGCCGCCCGAGCACGTGGCCGTGACCGGATAGCTGGTCGTGGTCTGGGCTCCGGCAGTCCCGCTCGCCACGGCGCAGAGGGCAAGGGCCACGACGCACAGCAGGCGATGCGCTGTCCTGTTCACTGTTCCTCCCGGGTACGAATGAACTTGCGACAAACGACTACCTACGGCATACGCGTAATCAAATCCCGGATATCGTTGAAAAGTCAAGCGCCAAGACCGATCCGAGGCATTCCTGGTCGTCTGGCCGAGCGGGAGCGCAACACCGCCCGGCCGCGTCGGCGGTCTGGCCGGCGACCGGGCGGAGGTCAGTTGCCGTCCTCGGGCCGCTCAGCCGATGCAGATCAGCCCGCTCTTGATCTGATCACCGAGGGTCGTGGCGTGGGCGAGGCCCCAGATCCCGAAGCCCAGGACGACGCTGCCCGACACCAGCCGCGCGGGCCGGCTTGACAGCCAGGCACGCGAGCGCCGCAGCACCAGCGCTGCGGCCATGAGGTTGGGCAGGGTGCCCAGGCCGAAGACCAGCATCAGCACCGCCCCGCTCAAGGCGTTGCCGCTCAGCAGCGCTCCGAACAGCACGGTGTAGACCAGGCCGCAGGGCAGCCATCCCCAGAGCATGCCCACGGCGAAAGCCTTCGGCAGGGTGTCCGCGGGCAGGAAATGCCGCGTATGCGGCTTGAGGACCGCCCACAGGTGACTGCCCAGGCGCTCGATCCTCGCGATCGGGCCGGGAAGCCCCGCGAGATACAGGCCGAGTCCGATCAGCAGCAGGTTGGCGAGCACGTAGAGCGCGATCTGCACGGGCAAAAGGCTTTGCAGCATCAGCCCGAGGCTGCCCACCGCGCCGGCGATCGCGCCCGCGAGCCCATAGCTCGCGATCCGGCCGAGGTTGTACGCGAGCGGGATCGACCATGGCTGTGGCGCCGCGCCGGGCCCGCGGACGGTGCCGGACAGCGCCGACACGATGCCGCCGCACATGCCCATGCAGTGCACCCCGCCGAGAAGGCCGGTGAACAGGGCGACGCTCAGCACGGCCCACGCGAGGGTCATCGCGCTCGATCGCCGCAGCTCAGGCGCTGGGCGCCGGGTGGTCGCTGCGCGCGCGGGACTGCGGCTTTGCGCCTAGCGGCACGACGCATTCTCGTCCGAGCGCTTCGGGCAGCCGAGCGGGCGCCCAGCGGCCGGCAGCGGGCAGCGGTTGATCTCGTCCGAGCCGCGCTGGAAGAAGCAGGTTAGCGCACTGGACGATGCGGCGAACAGCCAGAACAGGAAGAACCCGATCGAGTAGGTGGCGATGCGGCTCGTGCCGAGGACGGAACCGAAGTAGGGCAGCTCCTCGGGATCGAAGACGGTGAAGAACAGCGCCTCCGCCACGCCGGCGGCGATGAA
>JBLMVY010000316.1:0-6073 GCA_050256935.1 Candidatus Levyibacteriota bacterium
AGCGAGCTGGGGCCTGGGCGAGGCCGTGGTCGCCGGTCTCGTCATCCCGGACCACTACCGGCTGGATCGCGCGGGCCGGGTGCAGGAGCGCAAGGCCGGCCGCAAGCACATCGCGATCCGCCCGCTGCCGAACGGAGGCACCTTCGAGCAGGAGGTGCCGCCGGCGCAGGTGAACGCGCTGTGCCTCGACGATGCCAAGCTCGCGGCGCTGGGCGATCTCGCCCTGGGATGCGAGAAGGTCTACGGCCCGCGGCGCGACATCGAATGGGCGTTCCAGGACGGGGCGCTCTACCTGCTCCAGTGCCGCGCCGTCACCACCGGCAAGGCGGCGCCTCCCGGACCGCCTCCCCGCGACCCGGTGGCCGCCTTGCACCGCGCCGGGCTCTTCGCCGACATGAACCGGCGGCAGGCCGAGCAGCTCGCCCGCTTGCTCAAGCAGCGCCGCTTCGCCAAGGGGGAGACCGTGATCATGGAAGGCTCGGGCGGCGCCGCTTTCTTCCTCATCGACTCCGGCGAAGCGGCAGTCTCGAAGAAGGGCGTGGAGGTCGCGACCCTGGGTCCGGGCGACTATTTCGGCGAGATCGCGTTGATCGACGGCGGTCCGCGCTCGGCCACGGTGACCGCGACGACCGATCTCGTGTGCTACGGGCTCACGTTCTGGGAGTTCCGCCCGCTGGTCGAGGGGAACGGCGCCATCGGATGGAAACTCCTGCAGGCCCTCGCCAAGCGGCTGCGCGCCGCCGACGCGGCCTAGCTTCGGGGCCCCGATCTACAGGACGCGGTTGAACCAGGCGAGCGACAGCCCGGCCGCGGCGACCGCGAAGACCGCGGCCGCGGCGGCGAACAGCGCGGTCACCTCGGTCTCCTTGCGCTGCAGGACCATGCGCGCATTCATCCCGCGGTAGACCTTCTCGAGATCCTCGGCGGTGCCCGCGCGATAGTATTCGCCGCGGGTGATGCCCGAGATCATCTTGAGCGTCTCCTCGTCGAGGCGCACGCGCATCGACCAGCCTTCCCAGCCGATGATCGCGCCCTCGGCCGTGCCCAGCCCCACCGTGTAGACGCGCACGCCGTTGTCGGCGGCGATGCGCGCCGCCTCGACGGGATCGGGACCGGTCGTGGTCTGGCCGTCGGTGAGCAGGATGATCGCCGCGGACGAATTCGAGCCGGGCGGCACGGGCTTGGGAGCCGCCTTCGCCGGCGCGGCCTTGCCCGACAGCGGCTGGTCGCGTCGCTCGTCGCGGAGGGGAGCGCGCGGGTCCGAGAAGCGCAGGTCGAACTCCACGTCCGGGACGATCAGCTTCAGCGCGACCAGGAGGCCGCTGCCGACGGCGGTTGCGCGCTGCAGCTGCAGGCGGTTGATCGCGGCGAGCAGGTCGTCGCGGTTCTGCGTGGGCGCCTGGACGACTGCCGCCGTCCCGGCGAAAGACACGATGGCGATGTCGACGTTGCGGGGCTGCTCGTTGATGAACGCCCGTGCCGCGGCCTGGGCAGCCTCGAGCCGCGTGGGCTTGATGTCGCTGGCGCGCATGCTTCCCGAGACGTCGATGGCGAGCACGATCGTCTCGTGGTCGGTGGGCAGGGTGACCACGGCCGCAGGGCGCGCAATCGCGAAGAGCAGCAGCGTCAGGGCGATTGCGAACAGCAGTGGCGGCACATGGCGGCGAAACCGGCCGCCCGGCGTCATCGCCTCGCGCACCAGCGCGAGGTTGGCGTAGCGCAGCGCGGTCTTCTTCCTGCGACGCAGCAGCCACAGATACGCGCCGACCAGGATCGGCACGAGCAGCAGCAGCCACAGGAATTCAGGCCACAGGAATCTCATCGCACGGCGCCTGCGGCGGTCCGGTTGCGCAGCCTGCGCATCGCGGCGAAGCGCAGGATCGCGTCGACGAGATCGGCGTCGGTCGACAGCTCGAGCGCGTCGACGCCCGCATCGAAGAACGCCTGGCGCAGCGCCGCCTCGCGCCGCTGCGCGGCGCGCTCGAAGCGCTTGCGGAAGGCGGGGTCGTGGGTGTCGACGAACAGCTGCTCGCCGGTCTCGGCATCCTGCATGGTCAGCAGCCCGAGGTCGGGCAGCGTCGACTCGAGCGGGTCGTGGAGGCGAACGGCGATCACCTCGTGCCGCCGCGCGAGCCGCGCCAGCGCGTCGGCGTAGCCGCGCACGCTGATGAAATCCGAGACGACGAAGACGACCGAGCGCCGCGGGATCAGGCGTTCCCCCGCCTCGAGGAATTCGCGCAGGTCGGTGGCGCGGGCGCGGGTGGGATGCGGGCGATCGAGCATCCGGTGCAGGATGTGCAGGACGTGGCGGCGGCCGCCGCCGGCCGGGATCACCGCGTCCATCGTCTCGCCGTAGAACGCCGCGCCCACGCGGTTGCCGTGGCGCGTCAGCACCCGCGCCAGCACGGCGACGAAGTCGAAGGACAGCTCTCCCTTGCGGATCTCGCGCGAGCCGAAGTCGAGCGAAGGGCTCAAGTCCAGGAGGAACCACGCGGTGGCGTCGCGATCCTCGTGGTATTCGCGGACATAGGGCGTGGCAAGACGCGCGGTCACGTTCCAGTCGATGTGGCGGACGTCGTCGTGATACTGGTACTCGCGCAGGTCGGCGAGGTCCAGCCCGAAGCCGCGGAACAGCGTCCGGTAATCGCCGTGCAGCAGGCCGTCCAGACGGCGGATCACCGTCCATTCGAGCTCGCGCAGCAGGCGCTCAGGATTGCGCGGCGATGCGGACATGAGTGTCGAGGGGCTTGTCGGGGGCGGCGACGCGCTGCATCACCTTGCGCACCAGGTCGTCGGGCGTCACGCCGTCGGCGAGTGCCTCGTACGACAGCACCAGCCGGTGGCGCAGCACGTCGGGGGCGACATCCTTCACGTCCTCGGGCAGCGCATAGCTGCGCCCGCGCAGGAACGCCAACGCGCGCGCCGCCTCGATCAGGTGGATGGATGCGCGGGGGCTGGCGCCGAAGGTGATGTACTTCGCCGCATCGGTCACCCCAAAGCGCGCGGGATCGCGCGTCGCACCGGCGAGCCGCACCGCGTACTGGACCAGCGAGGGATCGACGTAGCCGGTCCGGCATTGCCGCTGCAGCTCGCCCAGCGCCTCGGTGGTCGCGACGGTGGCGACCTCGGCGGCGGCGCCGGTGACGCGCTCGACGATGACGAATTCCTCCTCCTCGGTCGGATAGCCGACCAGCACCTTCATCATGAACCGGTCGACCTGCGCCTCGGGCAGCGGATAGGTGCCTTCGGTCTCGATCGGGTTCTGCGTCGCCATCACCAGGAAGGGCTCCGGCACGCGGTGCGTCTCGCCGGCGATGGTCACCTGGTACTCCTGCATGACCTCGAGCAGGGCACTCTGCACCTTGGCCGGGGCGCGGTTGATCTCGTCCGCCAGCAGCAGGTTGGTGAACACGGGTCCCAGCGAAGTCGCGAACTCGCCGGTCTTCTGGTTGTAGATGCGCGTGCCCACGAGGTCGGCGGGCACGAGGTCGGGCGTGAACTGGATCCTGCGGAACGATCCGTGGATCACCCGCGCGAGGGTCTTGACCGTCAGTGTCTTGGCGAGGCCGGGGACGCCTTCGACCAGCAGGTGGCCCTGCGCCAGCATCGCGACCAGCACGCGTTCCAGGAAATGGTCCTGGCCGACGACCACCTTCTTCACCTCGTAGAGGATGCGCTCCATCATCGAGGCGACGTGGGGGACGGCGTTGTCTCGGGAGTCCATGGGTTCCTTGCCTCGACGATGAGGGGGCGCCGATCGCCCTCAGAACGGCGACATTCCGACCGCGGCCGCAGCGTTCTCGATCGGCACCGCGAATCCGATGCCGACGAACACGCGCTGGCTGGTCGGGTTGAGGATGCCGGTGACGATGCCCACCACCGCGCCGTCCATGGTGACCAGCGGCCCGCCCGAATTGCCCGGATTGGCGGCGGCGTCGAACTGGATCAGGTTGGTAAGCAAGCGCTTACCTTCGGGCGAACGGTATTGCCGCCGGAGCCCCGAGACGACGCCCGAGGTGACCGACGGACCGATGCCGAAAGGAAAGCCCACCGCGATCACCTCGTCCCCCGACGCGAGGTCGTGCGTCGAACGAAGCGTCGCGGCCGGAAGGTCGTCGGGCACCGTCTTCGCCTTGAGCACCGCGAGGTCGTTCTCGGGCTGGGTCCCGATGACCGTGGCCTCCGACTCGCTGCCGTCCGCGAAGCGGACGCCGATGCGCTTCGCGCCGGCGACCACGTGCAGGTTGGTCAGGATCGTTCCGTTGTCGACGATGACCACGCCGCTGCCGACGCCGGCCTCGATGTCGCCTTCCTCGGGCGTGCTCGCGAACTCGCGCACCAGCACGACCGAATCGCGCACGGCCGCGTAGGCGCGCGCGGCCTGCGAGGGCAGGGCCCGGGTCTGCAGCGTGTTGAGCACCGCCTGGTCGACGTCGTCCTGGGTGGTTGGCGGCGCTGGCGGATGCAGGACGCTCCAGCCGTAGAGCATCGCGGCCGCGACCAGCGCACCGGCGGCGGCCGACAGCAGCCAGTCGTGGCGCCGGAGGAACGCAGCGCCGCGGCCGAGCACGCTGCGCATCCTGCGCGCCGCTGCGGTGTGCCAGGGGCTGCGCTGCGGGGCCGGCAGGTCCTGGGCGATGCGCAGCTGTCCGGCGTCCGGGCTGCGGTCGCCCGCCGATTCACGCGCCGCGGCGGACGCCGGACCGGCCGAGGGCGCGCCACCCGCGATCGCTCGCGTCGGACTCGAGCCACTGTAGATCGGAGTTCTGCGCATCGGACCTCCGCGTCGGGCTCATCGCACGCGGGGCGGCACGGCAACGGGCGAAGCACGCGACGCTTCGCGCAAAGCCGCCGCGCCGGCCGGCGCGATGGGCCAAAACCATGTTACTCCTTTGCGACGCCGGGTGAATCGCGCTGCAGGTCGCGCGGCGCTCCGGCGTCGCACTTCCTGCATTCGAGCAGGTGGCCGAGCATGGCGGCGCGGCCCTCGCCGGTGGTCACCCAGCGGCGATTGATCCAGGGTGGAACGTGGCGCACGTGCTGGTTGTGTCCGCAGGCGAGCTCGGCGACCCAATGGCCCTCGTCGTCGCGGTGGTATCCGGCGATCGGCTGCTTCAACGCTCGAAGGCCAGCATCAGGTAGGCGAAGAACATCACCAGGTGCACCGCGCCCAGCAGGACATTGGTTCGCTGGAAAGCGAACGTGAGCATGCTGACGACGAGCGTCAGCAGCAGCATCAGCGTGTCGACGCCATCCAGGCCGAGGACGATCGTGCGTCCGGTGAGGAGCCCGATCACCAGCACTGCGGGGACGGTGAGGCTGATCGAGGACAGCGCCGTGCCCAGCGCGAGATTGATCGAGCGCTGCAGCTGGTTTGAGAGGGCGGCGCGCACCGCCGCCAGCGATTCGGGTGCGAGGATCAGCACCGCGACGAGCAATCCGCCGATGGCAGGCGGCGCGCCGAGCACGCTGATGCCGTAGTCGATCGGGGTGGCGATCTGCTTGGACAGCAGCACGATGGGGACGACGCAGGCGAGGAGCAGGACGACGTGGAGGAGCAGCGACTGCGCGGCCTCCGGCGGATGTCGGGATGCACCGGCGGCGACCGACGGCGGCTCGGGCGAGATGAAGTACTCGCGGTGGCGCAGCGTCTGGATCGCCAGGAACACGCCGTAGAGCGCGACCGACGTGACGATCAGGAACCCGGCCTGCCGCGGCGAGTGCATCGGGCCCGGCGCGCTGACGGTGAATTCCGGCAGCACGAGGCCGAACACCGACAGCGGAATGAGCACGGCCAGGAAGGCGTTGGCGCCGTAGAGGTTGTAGGTCTGCTCGCGATAGCGCAACCCGCCGGCGAGCAGGCAGGTCCCGACCAGGCCGTTCAGCACCAGCATGACGATTGCCATCATGGTGTCGCGGGCGAGGCGCCGGTCACCGGGCTAGCTTCGTGCGGCGCCGGTCGCGCGGGCCGGCATCAGAAATCGATCAGGAACGGCGCTGCGAGCAGCGCGATCCCGACGACCGCCAGCCACAGCACGCTGCTGACGAAGTACGGGTACACGCAAAGCAGCAT
>JBLMVY010000317.1:0-17745 GCA_050256935.1 Candidatus Levyibacteriota bacterium
GCGAGCAGCACCGAGGCCACTTCGTCGTACCAGGGCAGCGCGTGCCCGGCGAAGCGGAACACCACCCCGATGGTGACCTCCAGCGCCAGCGCGATGACCAGCGCGGAGACCACCCACTCGAGGAAGCGCGCGTACCCCTGGCGGAAGCCGCCGGCCTCGCCGACCCTCATCGCGCGGCCGTCATCGCGCGGCCGCCGCCACGACCGCCGCCGCCACGGTCATTGGCGCAGCGCGTTGGCGCGGTCGATCAGCGCCTTGGCGCCGGGAACCTCCTTTTCGAATTCCTCGTAGATCGGCTTGCTGGCGGCGACGAAGGCCTCCTTGTCGACGTCGTTGACCTGCATGCCCGCCGCCTTGAGCTTGCCGAGGAGGTCGGCCTCGTCGTGCTCGGCCGTCTGGTAGACATAGGCCTGCGTCTCCTTCGCCGTGTCCTCGAGGATCTTGCGCACGTCGGGCGGCAGCGTCTTCCAGTGCTCGAGGCCGACGGTGACGTAGGCCGGCGTGTAGACGTGGGACGACAGGGACAGGTATTTCTGCACTTCCTGCAGCTTGGCCGAGTAGATCTGCGTGAACGGATTCTCCTGACCGTCCATCACGCCGGTCTGCAGCGCGGTGAAGAGCTCGGAGAACTTCATCGGGCTGGGGTTCGCGCCGTAGGCCTCGAACATCTTGACCCGCCACTTGCCCTGAGGCACGCGCAGCTTGATGCCCTTCAGGTCGGCGGGCACGCGGATCGGGTGCTTGTTGTTGGTGATCTGGCGGAAGCCGTTCTCCCAGACCGCCAGCACCTTGAGCCCCTTCTTCTCGATCGCCGGCTCCATCGACGGCCAGAAGATCTCCTTCTCGATCCGGTGCATGTGCGCCCGGTCCTTGACGATGTAGGGCATCTCGAAGAAGCCCAGCAGGTCGACCTCCGAGCTCATGACCGTCGACGGCAGCGCCATGTCCAGCGTGCCGAGCTTCAGCTTCTGCAGCATCTGCTTGTCGCCGCCGAGCTGGCTCGAGCCGTAGACGACGACCTTGGCCTTGCCCTTCAGCGCGGCATTGGCGCGCTTGGCGAACTCCTCGGCGCTCTTGTCGAACAGGGAGCCGGGGTGGCCGACATGGCCGAGCTTGATTTCGAGCTGCGCCATGGCGGGCGCGGCGGCGATGCCCAGGCACAACGCGGCGACGAACGGCAGGATGGCGCGAACGCGCGCCCTGCGGGCGACCGAGTGTTCCATCGAGATTCCTCCTGAAGTGTAGGCACTCGCGCCTTGAGGCGCCCGCGTCGAAGGCTGCGGGGCGTGACGGCGTCTTGTGCGGCCATACTACACAACGAGCCGGCGCGTTCACAAGGGTCGGGCACGCGAAGGCGGCGCAGGGAACATCGGATCCGGACCCTATAATGCCGCGTGTCGCCGCTCGTCCACCCGGACCCGCGACCCATCCGAAGGGAAATCCCGAGCATGACACCCCCACGCGCGCAGCCGCTGGTGTTCCATCGGCCAGGCGTGGACGACACCCTGGCGCGCCGCCTGCGCGCGTCCGTGCGCGGCGCCGTTCTGGCCGATGCCGGATCCCGCCTGCGCTACGCGACCGACGCATCGATCTACCAGGTGGAGCCTCTGGGTGTCCTCGTTCCGGCCGGCGATGCCGACGTGGCCGCGGCGTTCGACGTCTGCCGCGACCTCGGCGTCCCGGTGCTCGCGCGAGGCGCCGGAAGCTCGCAGTGCGGGCAGACGGTCGGCGCGGCGCTGGTGATCGACCACAGCCGACACCTCGATCGCATCGTCGGCTTCGACCCCGAGGCTGCGACCGTCACCGTCGAGCCCGGGATCGTGCTCGACGCCCTCAATGCCTGGCTGCGCCCGCACGGCCTGTGGTTCCCGGTCGACGTCAGCACGTCGGCGCAATGCACGCTGGGCGGCATGGCCGGCAACAATTCCTGCGGCTCGCGCTCGCTCGCCTACGGCAACATGGTCCACAACGTCGTCGCGATCGACGCGAGGCTCGCCGACGGCACCGAGGCGCGCTTCACCGCCGAGTCGCGGATGCACGATGCGCCGCCGCGGGTGCGCGAGCTCGTTGCCGGCCTGCGCGAGATCGGCAGCCGCGAGCGCGAGGAGATCGCGCGCACGGTGCCCAGGTTGCTGCGCCGCGTCGGCGGCTACAACGCCGACGTGTTCAATCCGCAGAGTGTCCGCCCGTACACCGACGACGCCAGCGTCAACTTCGCGCATCTCCTGGTCGGCAGCGAAGGCACGCTGGCATGGACGCGCGCGCTGACGCTCGCGCTCGCGCCGCTTCCCGCGCACCGGTCGCTGGGCGTCGTGAATTTCGACTCCCTGCACCAGGCGATGGATTCGACGCGCCACCTCGTGCGGCTGGGGCCGTCGGCGGTCGAGCTCGTCGACCGAACGATGATCGATCTCGCGCTCGCCAATCCGGCGTTCCGGCCGGTGATCGCGCACGGACTGATCGGCGATCCCGCCGCGATCCTGCTGGTCGAGTTCATCGGCGGCGATGCCGCGGGGCCCACGCGCAAGCTCGACGACCTCGAGGCGCTGCTGGGCGACCTCGGCCTGCCGGGCCGGGTAGTCGCGATGACCGACGCCGCGGCGCAGAAGGCGCTCTGGGAAGTGCGCAAGGCCGGGCTCAACATCATGATGAGCATGCGCGGCGACGGCAAGCCCGTGTCGTTCATCGAGGATTGCGCGGTGCCCCTCGAGCATCTCGCATCCTACGTCGACCGGCTGACCGAGGTCTTCGCACGGCATGGCACCCGCGGCACCTGGTACGCCCACGCGTCGGTCGGCACGCTGCACGTGCGGCCGATCCTCGACATGCGCCGCGACGGCGCCACGAAGATGCGTGCGATCGCCGAGGAGGCGGCCGCGATGGTCCGCGAATACAAGGGCGCTTTCTCCGGCGAGCACGGCGACGGCCTGGTCCGCAGCGAATGGGTGGCCTGGCAGTACGGCCCGCGCCTGACCCGCGCGTTCGAGGAGATCAAGCGGCTCTTCGACCCCTCGGGCATGATGAACCCGGGCAAGATCGTCCATGCGACGCGGATGGACGATGCGACGCTGTTCCGCTTTCCGCCGGGCCAGCGGACCCTCGCCCTAGACACGGCGCTCGACTGGTCGGCATGGAACGTCCAGAACGACCCGGTGTCCGGTGCGCTGACCGCGCCCGGCACCGGTGGCGATCCCGCGCAGGGTTTCGCCAAGGCCGTGGAGATGTGCAACAACAACGGGCACTGCCGCAAGTTCGACGCGGGAACGATGTGCCCGAGCTATCGCGCGACGCGCGACGAGATCCACCTGACGCGCGGGCGCGCCAACACGCTGCGCGCGGCCCTCGCCGGGCGCTTCGGCGACGACCTGGCCTCCCCCGAGGTCCGCGACGCCCTCGAGCTGTGCGTGGGATGCAAGGGCTGCCGCCGCGAATGCCCGACCGGCGTCGACATGGCGAAAATGAAGGTGGAGTTCCTGCACCACTGGCAGCGCCGGCACGGGCTTGCGCTGCGCGACCGCCTGATCGCCGCCCTGCCGCGCTGGGCGCCCTGGGCGTCGCGCGCCCCGTCGCTGTTCAACCTGCGCGATCGGGTGCCGGGGCTCCCGCGCCTGACCGAGCGGCTGACCGGCATCTCCCGCCGACGCTCGCTGCCGCGCTGGCGGCGCGACACGTTCTTTCGCAGCTGGCGCGAGGACCCGCGGCGCGAGACCTCACCCGAGGTCCTGCTGTTCGTCGACACCTTCACCGACCGGTTCGAGCCCGAGAACGCGCAAGCCGCGGTGGCCGTGCTGCGGGCGGCCGGCTATCGCGTCGCCATCGCGACGCCGGTCCAGGGCGATACTGAGCCCGCGCGGCCCCTCTGTTGCGGAAGGACCTGGCTCGCCCACGGGCGCATCGACGAGGGGAGGCGCGAGGCGCGGCGCCTGGTCGCGGCGCTTGCGCCCGCCGTCGCGCGCGGCGCGACGGTCGTGGGGCTCGAGCCCTCGTGCCTGCTGTCGTTGCGCGACGAGTTCCTGGTCATGGGGCTGGGTGATGCCGCCAACAGGATCAGCGAGCGCGCGCTGCTGATCGAGGAATTCCTGGTGCGCGAGCACGCGGCGGGGAGGCTCGATCTGCCGCTTGCGCCGCTGCCGCACCCGCGGGTGCTGGTGCACGCGCACTGCCACCAGAAGGCCTTCGACGCGGCCTCGGCGACCCACGCCGCGCTGCGGCTGATCCCGGGCCTGGCGGTGGAGCCGATCGAATCGAGCTGCTGCGGCATGGCCGGCGCATTCGGCTACGCCAGCGCGCATTACGACCTGTCGATGCGCATGGCCGAGGCGTCGCTGCTGCCGGCGGTGCGCGCAGCGGCATCCGACGCGACGATCGTCGCCAGCGGCACGAGCTGCCGCCACCAGATCGCCGACGGAACGCGCGCGACGGGCCGCGTCGACGCCGTCCACGCCATACGCGTCATCGAGCAGGCGTTGGCGGGCGATCGGCGCGGCAACGCTTCGCGACGCCGCAGCGAGCGATGAGCGGGCAGGCGGACGATGCTCCCCAGAGCCTCGCGGCCATCGTCGCCGGGACGCTGGCCGACTACGAGACGCGGGCGCAGCTCTTCTGGGAGGGCACGCGCGACCACGACGTCAGCCAGAACCTCGATGCCCTGCTCGGGGCCATCGAGGGGACGCCGCCGTTCACCGTGCTCGACTTCGGCTGCGGGCCCGGTCGCGACCTGCGGGCGCTGCGCGCCCGCGGGCACGACCCCATCGGCCTCGACGGGACGCCAAGGTTCGTCGCGATGGCGCGGGAATTCAGCGGCTGCGAGGTCTGGCAGCAGGATTTCCTGTCGCTGGCGCTGCCCGAGGCCCGATTCGACGGGATCTTCGCCAACGCGACGCTGCAGCACGTCCCGTCGGCTGCCCTGCCCCGCGTGTTGGGCGAGCTGCGCGCCGCGCTCAAGCCGCGCGGCGTCCTGTTCGCGTCGATCCCCCACGGTCACGGCGAGGAAGGCTGGAACCGGGGCCGCTACAGCGTCTACCACGAGCCCGCGGCGTGGTATCGCCACCTCGAGGCGGCGGGCCTGGCGCTGGTCGATCACTACTACCGGCCAGCGGGATTGCCGCGCGCGTCCCAGCCCTGGCTGGCGACGGTTTCGCGCAACGCCGGCTGAGCTCCCGCCGCAAGGCGGCGGGCAATGGCTGCCGCCGGCGATGGCGTCCGTGCGGCGCGCCGATCAGAGCCCGGGTTCGGCGGGCGTAGCCGGCGATTCCTCCGCGCCCGGCGTCTCGGACGAGGACGCGGCGGCCCGATCGAGTTTGCGCTGCTTCTTCTCTTCCTTCTTGCGTTTCTTCTCCAGCTCTTTCTGGCGCTTCTGAAACTCGAAATTGGGCTTGGCCAAGTGGGCGTCCTCTCTGATGCCGCGTTCCAGCGTAAGCGGCGGATGGCTGTGGATAGCCTTTTACCCCAAAATGGCGGCTGGCACCACCGCCGACCCGGCGGCTCGCCGTGGCCGCGCCCCAAAACGACTACCAGGGAAAGAACATGCGCACCCGCAACCGATTCAGGCTCCTCCTTGCATCCCTCGTCCTCCTCGCGGCCGCCGGCGCGGCGCAGGCCCAGACGCTGCGCATCGGCCTTGCGGAGGATCCGGACGTCCTCGACCCGACACTCGCGCGCACCTTCGTCGGCCGCATCGTGTTCTCGGCGATGTGCGACAAGCTGTTCGACATCGACGACAAGCTCGACATCGTGCCGCAGCTCGCGACCGGCTACCAATGGTCGGCGGACGGCAAGGCGCTGACGATCAAGCTGCGCAGCGGCGTCAAGTTCCAGGACGGCGAGACGATGGATGCCGCCGCGGTCAAGTACAGCATCGAGCGCCACAAGACGATGGCCGGCTCCAACCGCCGCGGCGAGCTCGCCCCGGTGGCGAGCGTCGACGTCGTCGACCCGTCGACGGTGCGCCTCAACCTCTCCGCGCCGTTCGCGCCGCTGCTCGCGCAGCTCGCCGATCGCGCCGGCATGATCGTCGCGCCCAAGGTCGCCCAGGCCGAAGGCGACAAGTTCGGCAGCAAGCCGGTGTGCGCAGGGCCGTACAAGTTCGTCGAGCGCGTGGCGCAGGATCGCATCGTCCTCGAGCGCTTCCCCGATTACTGGAACAAGTCGGCGATCCACTTCGACAAGATCGTCTACCTGCCGATTCCCGATTCCACGGTCAGGCTCGCGAACCTGCGCTCGGGCCAGCTTGACTTCATCGAGCGCGTCGCGGCCTCCGACCTGCCCCAGATCAAGGGCGATTCGCGGCTGCACGTGTCCAAGATCACCGAGATCGGCTACCAGGGCATCACGATCAACCTCGGCAAGAGCGACCTCGCGCAGAAGAACCCGCTGGGCCGTGATCCGCGCGTGCGCGAGGCTTTCGAGCTGTCGCTGGACCGCAACGGCATCGTGCAGGTCGCGATGGACGGCGAGGCCGATCCCGGCAACCAGTGGGTCGCGCCGAACAACCCCTTCTACGCCAGGAACGTCCCGATTCCCGCGCGCAATGTTGCCCGCGCCAAGGAGCTCTTGAAGGAGGCCGGCGTCCCCCATCCGAGCTTCACGCTGATGACGCCCACCACCGCCGATGCGCAGCGCGTCGCCCAGGTCGTGCAGGCGATGGCCAAGGAGGCCGGGTTCGACGTCAAGATCCAGTCGACCGAGTTCGCGACCTCGCTCGACCTGGCCGACAAGGGCCAGTTCGACGCCTACGTTCTGGCATGGAGCGGGCGCGCGGATCCGGACGGCAACATCTACAGCTTCGACGCCTGCAAGCAGCCGCTGAACTACGCGGGTTACTGCAAGCCCGAGGTCGACGACCTGCTGAAGCGCTCGCGGACCACGGGCGACGTCGCCGAACGCAAGAAGATCTTCGGCGAGATCGCGGCGATCGTGCTCAGGGACCGGCCGATCATCTACCTGTACCACCGGCACTGGCTGTGGGCGTATACGAACAAGCTGACGGGCTTCCACCCGAACCCCGACGGGCTGGTCCGCGTGCAGGACCTGCGCTTCAACTGAGGCCGCAGGGCCTCCCCGCACGGGGCGGCGCGCGGGCGATGCGCGCCGCCGCTCCCGCGGCCTGATCCCCGATGCTGAAGTTCCTCGTCCACCGCATCGCCACGATCGTTCCGACGCTCGTCTTCGTCTCGATGCTGATCTTCGGGCTGCAGCAGCTGCTGCCCGGGGATCCGGCGATGATCCTCGCCGGCGAGGAGCGCGATCCCTCGGTCATCGCCCATCTGCGCGAGACGCTGCACCTCGACAAGCCCCTGCCCGTGCGCTATCTGTACTGGGTGCGCGGCGTCGTGCACGGAGACCTCGGTGAGTCGCTGCGCACCCAGCAGCCGGTGCTGCAGCTGATCCTCGAGAAGCTTCCGGTCACCGTCGAACTCGGCGCCTTCGCGATCGTCATTGCGCTCGCCATCGGCATTCCCGCCGGCGTGATCTCGGCCGTCAAGCGCGGCACCGCCTGGGACTACGGCGCGAACGTCGTGGCCCTGTGGGGCCTTTCGACGCCGAACTTCTGGCTGGGAATCATGCTGATCCTGCTGTTCTCGGTGAC
Organism: Candidatus Levyibacteriota bacterium; assembly: GCA_050256935.1. GTDB lineage: Bacteria > Pseudomonadota > Gammaproteobacteria > Burkholderiales > Casimicrobiaceae > VBCG01. The sequence goes on from JBLMVY010000317.1 coordinate 7,589, forward strand.
GCTGGGCTGGCTGCCGGCGTCGGGCTACGTGAGCCCCTTCGAGGATTGGCGCGAGAACATCGCGTCGATGCTCATGCCGGCCTTCGTGCTCGGCAACGCGATCGCCGCCGTGCTCATGCGCCATACACGCAGCGCGATGCTGCAGGTGCTCTCGTCCGACTACGTACGCACTGCCCGCGCCAAGGGGGTCCCCGAGCGCACGGTCGTCATGAAGCACGCGCTGCGCAACGGGCTGATCCCGATCATCACCCTCGGTGCGCTGGAGCTCGGCACGCTGCTCTCGGGGGCGGTGCTGACCGAGCAGGTCTTCACCATTCCCGGCTTCGGCAAGCTGATCGTCGACGCGGTGTTCAATCGCGACTACGCGGTCGTCCAGGGTGTCGTGATGTTCACCGCCACGACGTACATCGTGCTGAACCTCATCGCGGACGTCGCCTACGCGCTGGTGAATCCGCGGATCCGCTACCAGTGAGCGCGCAAGCCGCAGACGCCCTCGCACGCGGGGAAGCTGCTCTCGCCCCTGGCGCGATGGCCGCGCGCCCGCATCCGCTGCGCCGGCTGCTGCGCCGCCCCTCCGCCGCGATCGCACTGGCCGTCATCGTGGCGTTCATCGGCATCGCGATCTTCGCGCCCTGGCTCGCACCCTACGATCCGGTCGCGACCGACTTCGCCGCCGTGCGCAAGGCGCCCTCCGCCGCCCACTGGCTCGGGACCGACGAGATCGGCCGCGATGTGCTGTCGCGCGTCATCTTCGGCTCGCGCGCCTCGCTGCTCGCGGGGGTGGTCTCGGTGCTGATTTCGCTCGCCATCGGCGTGCCCACCGGACTGCTGGCCGGTTACGCGGGCGGCATCGCCGACATGCTGATATCGCGGATGACCGACGCGCTGCTCGCCTGCCCGTTCCTGATTCTGGCGATCGCCCTGGCTGCGTTCCTGGGCCCCAGCCTCGAGAACGCGATGATCGCCATCGGCATCTCGGCCACGCCGGCGTTCATCCGTCTCGCGCGTGGAACCACGCTGGCCGTCAAGGCCGAGGAGTACATCCTCGCCGCGCGCGCGATCGGCAATCCGCCCTGGCGGGTCGCGCTGCGCCATGTGCTCCCGAACATCGTGCCTCCGCTGCTGGTCCAGGCCACGCTGGCGATCGCCGCGGCCGTCATCGCCGAGGCGAGCCTGTCGTTCCTGGGCCTCGGACAGCAGCCGCCGGAGCCCAGCTGGGGCAGCATGCTCAACACTGCGAAGAACTACATCGACAATGCGCCGTGGATGGCGCTGTGGCCCGGCCTGTCGATCTTCCTCCTCGTACTGTCGTTCAATCTCGTGGGCGACGGGTTGCGCGACGCCCTCGACCCGCGGCACGCCTGAATCCCGGACGCTCCGCCAAGGCCCGGCCCGACGACCGGATGCGTGTCATTCGCGACGAAGCCCGTCGGGCCGGACGGACCTGTCGTCGGGATTGGGTTGCGGCGGCGATGACATCGGCATACGATGGGTTGTTGCGCCATGGCAGGACGGGACGGCGCGATCGATGGAGATCCGATATGCCTGAGCTTCATGCATGGCGCTGGCTCGGCGCCCTTGGCCTGCTGCTTTCGGCGGCGCCCGCCTCGGCGGTCAACTGCTACATGGTCGTCGATCGATCCGACCACGTCGTCTACCAGAACCTGCAATCGCCGGTCGACCTCAGCGACAAGGGCGCCGCGGCCCGCGAGGCGATGCGCGCGCGCGGAGACCAGCTGATCGCGATGGACACCGACAGTTGCCCGTCGATCGACACCCGGCATCTCGCGGGCGGCGAAAAGCCGGCGACCGTCGACGAGATCGTCGCAGGGATGCGGCCGGCGCTGAGCTATGGCAGTCGCGCCAGCCCCGCGCCGGATGCCGGCACCGGGGGGATCCGGCTCCCCGCAATCCGCGTTCCCCGTGACACCGAAGGCCCGGTTTCGACGTCGGGCCTGCCTTCCGGAATGTCGCTGCGCTGACGGGAGTTCCCGTCCCGGAGGTGCATCGCAGCACCTATCGGTTGTTGGCGATCGCGCCCGTCGGGCACTGGGGCACGCGTCCCCAGTAACCGCCGCAGTACCTGAATCGCGCGCGCTGGCCGCAGACGATGCGCTCGACGAAATTGCCCGAGCAGCGTGCCAGCGCGTCGTCCAGCGCCGCCCAGCGATCACCGGGCGACGCGTCGACCACCTGGATCGGCGTGGACGAAGTGCTCACCGCTGCCGGATCGGCAGCGGCAACGTGCTCACCGTCGGGTTTGCCGCCACTTTCCGCGGTCCCCCTGTCCGGGTCACGGGCAGGGCGCACGCTGGCGGCAGGACGCGTGGCGACGGTCCTTCGCGACAGCGCATCGCGCCGCGGGCCGCTCGATGCACGAGCGTTCGGATTCGCGGGGGGCGCGGGCAGGGCGGTGGCCAGGGCGCCGCTCTCGCTGGGGGCCTGGGGGGTGCCGGCCGGAGGAACTCCCGCCGGAGCCGACGCGACCGGCGCTGGCGAAGGAGCGCCCCCAACCACGGGGGCAGGTGCTGCCTTTGCCATTGCCGGGGGCGACGGAACGCCGCTCCCGAGCCAGGCGTACGCCAGTGCCGCAGCGACGACCGAGGCGGTCATGATCACTGCGGGCCAGCGCCGAAGCTTCGGTGCGACGGCGGCGTCAGGCCCGGAGGCTGGGCCGGCGATCGGCGATTCGGGGTGAACGCCAGCGGCCGGGGCAATGGCTTCGCTGCCGTCCGCCGCCCCGTCGCCGCGGTGACGCGCCCGGTTGAGTGCCGCCCGGCAAGGGCCGCACAGCCTTGCGCCAGGCAGCGTCGCGCTCTTGCAGATCCTGCATTTCATCGCCGCGGCTGATGCGCGAGCCTCCGCGCGTCAATGACATTGTCATTAGCAGTGTAGCAACTGGCGCGGGCTCACGCGATCTGCGGCGCCGCCGTTCGTCGGAACGGCGAGCGAGTGTTGCGCGCCGCCGACGCGCCGTCAGGGGTGCTCCTTGTCCTTGTTCGCCTCGTCCTTGGGTTTTTGACGCCCGGGCTCGGGGGCGGGGTGTGCATTGGGCGCGCCCGGCGCGCTGCCTTGCGGTCTCGCCGGCGCGGGATGCTCGGGAGCACGCTGCTGCCCCTGGGGCTGCGCCCTCTCCCGCACCTGCGGCTGCGGCGGTTGCGCGCGCGGCTGCCCCTGCGGCTGCATCCTCTCCTGCACCTGCGGCTGCGTCCGCTGCTGCACCTGCGGCTGCACCCTCTCCTGCACCTGAGGCTGCGTCCGCTGCTGCACCTGGGGCTGCGCGCGCTCACGCACCTGCGGCTGTGGGGGCTGTGCGCGCTGCTGCCCCTGCGGCTGCACTCTCTCCTGCCCCTGCGGCTGCGCCCTCTCCCGCACCTGCGGCTGCACCCGCTCCTGCACCTGAGGCTGCGTCCGCTGCTGCACCTGGGGCTGCGCGCGCTCCCGCACCTGCGGCTGCGGGGGCTGTGCGCGCTGCTGCCCCTGCGACTGCATCCTTTCCTGCACCTGGGGCTGCGCCCGCTGCTGCACCGGCGGCTGCGCGCGCTGCGAAGCGGCCGGCCCCACCGCGGTCGGCGGGACACCCCCGCGGTGCGCGGGTGGAGAGGCAGTCGGCGCAGGCTTCGCGCCCTGGCCGACGATCCTGACCGGTGGGGCTGCGACCGGGGCCTCGGCACGCAAAGTCCTGATCTCCGCGCGATTCATCGGCTGGCCGGGGTTCTTCTCGAGCGCCGGAAGCTGGCGCGCGACCGGTACCGGCGGCGGTGGCGGCGCCACGCGCGCGACGACCGGCCGTTGCTCGACGGCTGCGGGCGGCTTCGTCCGGGCAAGCGGCGCCGCTCCGAGGAACGCACTCCTCGCCGGGGCGATCCGCGGCACCGCCTGCACCTGCGCGCTGGCGAGCGCAGCAGGGGCCAGCGGCACGGCAACGCGATGCACCTGCTCGGACGTCGCGAATGCCGCCGTCGGGACGGCAGTGACCGCGTTGGGCGCGCGCATGTTGGCGTAGCTGACCGGCGCCGCGCTGGGGTTGTTGTAGATGTTCGTCACGTAGGTGTTGTTGATGACCGTGTTGGTGACGTTCACCTGCTGGAAATAGTCGTGGCTGACGTGGTAGGGGGGGCGATAGACCTCCCTCGGTCCGAGCGGGAACCATCCGATCGACGGTCCGGAGGAGATCGAGATGCTGAACCCCGCCCCGCCGACGAACGCGACCAGCGCCGGTGCATAGTAGGGACGCACATGGACCGGCCCCGGCACCCAGCCCCAGCCGCGATCGGCGTGCACCCATCGCCCGTAGTGGAAGGGCGCAAAGCCCCAGGGTGCATCGTCGATCCAGGTCCATCCCCAGGGATCGATCCATGCCCAGTGGCCATAGCGATACGGCGCCCAGCCGACGGCGAGGCCGCTCGGAAACCAGACGTTGCCGTAGCCCGCGACGACGCTCCAGCGGCCATAGCTGTCGAGATCCGCGTAGCCGACGACCTCGGGTGACACGTAGCGTGCGGAAACCGCGGTCGCGTAGCGCCGCTCACGCGCGGCGCTCCAGCTGTCGAAGGAATCGTAGGGCGGCAGCGCGAGGAACTCGTTGTCCGAGAGGTCGGTTCCGTAGAAGCGGTACGCCTGGCCGGTGGTCACGACGTACGAGGTCTCGTCGCCGTAGACGGTGCCCATGCCGCTGCGCACGATCACGACCGTCGACCCGCCGTCGGGATCGACGTCGATCCGATAGCGCCCGGGCCGGGTCAGCGAGAACGCGACGTTCGGTGTGTCGATCTCGACGATGTTCCCCGCCGGCAGACGCCGCAGCCTGACGTCGAGCACGCCCTGCTGCACCTGCAACTGCGTCGTGCGATCGTCCAGGTTGGACACCGTCACGCTGGTGCGCGGGCCGAGGAACCACGATCCGTTGTCCGTCGACAGCTCCGCGCGTCCGTCCACGTCGGACCACAGCCGGTCCCCGGTGACGACGGGTCGATTGAGCGGCGCGAGCACCCATTGGTCGTCCCCGGCAGGCGAGTAGCTGACAGCGCCGTCGAAATACGCGAGCCGGCCGACGCGCATCGGCGGGTCGCCATCCTCGGACGGAGGTGGCACCTGCGCGAATGCGCCAAGACACATCAGCGATGCCACCGCGATGAGCAGCCGCGGGATCCACGCGTTCACGTTCGTTCGGGTCATTGTTGCCGTCCTCTTCGAATCGAGTGTTGCAATTCGTTTCAAACCTCGTCGGCCTTCGGCCACCGCGTGCAACGCGGTCGCCATCGCACCGGTGCGGCACTCGCTGTTTGTAAGTTGGGGTACCTCGCCGAATTTCACGCCGCACGGCGAACCCCTGCACTGCAGGGTCACATCCGCACCAACGTCCGGCGGCGTTGCCAGGATGACATGCGGTGCCGAGGGCGGCGGGAGTGTCGGGCTGCGGCAACAGTTGGCATCCTGCGCCAAGGCGAGGCCGCTGTCGAATCGCGCCGCGCCCGGCGGAGGGATGCAATCCGGTGTGCATGCGACAGCGAGCGGAACTGCGCAGGTTGCATCGCAGTCGCTTGCCGCGCTGCGCGATGAGCGACAATCGAGGCCTATGCATCGATCGATCCTTGCTCCAATCCTGCCGGCATTTGCGCTTGCCCTGGGCCTGCTCCTTGCACCGGGTTGCGCGCGGGCATTCGGCTTCAACGACGTCGCGCAACGCGCCGCGCAGCTCGCGGGCAAGGCATACCGGAAACCCGAGGCGACGCTCCCCAAAGCATTGCAGGAGCTGACCTACGACCAGTACCGAGACATCCGCTTCAAGCCCCAGCGCGCGTGGTGGCGCGCGGCAAAGCTGCCCTTCGAGCTGATGTTCTTCCACGAGGGCCTCTACTACAACGAAGCCGTGCGCATCCACGAGATCGACCCCGAGGGCGTGCGCGAGATCCGCTTCGATCCGTCGATGTTCGATTACGGCGCGAACCACATCGACCCCAGGACATTGCGCGGCCTCGGCTTCGCCGGCTTCCGCATCCATTACGCGATCAACTCGCCCAAGTACAAGGACGAGGTGATGGTGTTCCTCGGCGCGAGCTATTTCCGCGCGCTCGGCAAGGACCAGCGCTACGGCATATCGGCGCGCGGGCTCGCGATCGACACCGGGCTGATGTCGGGCGAGGAGTTTCCCCGCTTCACCGAGTTCTGGATCGAGCGGCCGGCGCCCGGCGCGCGCGAGCTGGTCATCTACGCCCTGCTCGACTCGCCGAGCGCCACCGGCGCCTACCGCTTCGTCCTCAAGCCCGGTGTCGACACGGTGGTCGAGGCCAGGTCGCGGCTCTTCCTGCGCCGGAACGTCGCCACGCTGGGCATCGCGCCGCTCACCAGCATGTACTACTTCGGCGAGAACAGCAGGAGCGGCGTCGACGACTACCGTCCCGAGGTCCACGACTCCGACGGCCTGTCGCTCCAGGCCGGAACCGGCGAGTGGATCTGGCGGCCGCTGGTGAACCCCAGGCGCCTGCTGGTGACGTCGTTCGCCGTCACCAATCCGCTGGGCTTCGGGCTGCAGCAACGCGACCGCAGCTTCTCGAGCTACGAGGACCTCGAGGCGCGCTACGAGCTGCGGCCGTCGGTGTGGATCGAGCCCAGGGGTCACTGGGGCGCGGGGCGCATCGAGCTCGTGCAGATCCCCACGCCCGACGAGACCAACGACAACATCGTCGCGTTCTTCACGCCCGACAACCCGCCGCAGCCAGGCAAGCCCCTCGACATCGAGTACCGGATGCTCTGGCAGAAGAACAACGACACCCGGCCCCCGCTCGCCTGGGTGGCGCAGACGCGACGCGGCCACGGCTACCTGCGCAAGCCCGACGACAGCATCGCCCTGATGGTGGATTTCGAGGGACCCGCGCTGCGCAAGCTTCCCGCGGATGCGCCGGTGAAGGCGGACGTCACGGCCGACGCCAACGTCGAGATCATCGAAGCCAACACCTTCCACAACGACGTGACCGGCGGCTGGCGCGTCGCGCTGCGCGTCAGGCGCCAGGACGACAAGAAGCCGGGTGAACTGCGCGCCTTCCTGCGCGACGGCAACGCCACACTCTCGGAAACGTGGAGCTACATCCTGCCGGGCCGCTGAGCGCGGAGCCGCGCGTCGCCGAGGTGCTGGCGCGCTATCTCGCGCGCCTGCCGCTGCGCGCCGCCCGGCGCGAGGACATCGAGGCACGGGTGCTGCGCTCGGCGGACACGGTCGACGCTGCGCTGGCCGGCGTGCATGCGCAGCTCGGAGGGACTTCCGCCGCGACGCGCAATCCCGCCCACGCGACCATCGGTGCGCGCATCCGCCTTGCGCACGGCGACCCGCGCACGCCTGCGGGACCCGTCCTGATGCGCGATGTCCAGGGCCGGGAGCGACTCGACACGACGCCGCCGCTGGCCCGGAGCTCGATGGCGCCGCGTGCCTGGCCCGCCCACCGCACGCGCGAGGCATTGCCCGAAGACGCGTGTCCTCCCGAGGCGATCGCACAGCCCGGCGCCGCCACGCGCTGGCATGGTCGCGCGGTGCGCCGGCGCCTTGGGCTGCTGGCGCTGATCGTCGGGCAGACGATCGTCGCGACCGATTACATGACCCGGGTGCTCCCCTACCACGGGCGGCAGCCGCTGGAGATCGCGATGCTCGTGCTGTTCGCGATCCTGTTCGGCTGGATCTCGGCGGGATTCTGGACGGCGATCGCGGGATTCGTTCTGCTGGCATCGGGTCGCGACCGCTTCGCGATCTCGAAGAGAACCTGCTGCGAAACCGCGGCGTCGATCCCCGAGGACGCGCGCACCGCGATCGTCATGCCGATCTGCAACGAGGACGTCGCCCGCGTCTTCGCGGGACTGCGTGCGACCTACGAATCGCTGCGCGCCACCGGCGCCCTCGACCGCTTCGACTTCTTCGTGCTGTCGGACAGCGGCAATCCCGACATCCGCGTCGCAGAAATCGACGCCTGGGCGGCCCTCAATCGCGAGGTGGGCGGCTTCGGGCGCATCTTCTACCGCTGGCGCCAGCACCGGATCAAGCGCAAGAGCGGCAACATCGCCGATTTCTGCCGCCGCTGGGGACGCAAGTACCGCTACATGGTCGTGCTCGACGCCGACAGCGTGATGAGCGGCAATTGCCTGACCGCGCTCGTGCGCATCGCCGAGGCCAACCCCGACGCCGGCATCATCCAGACCGCCCCGCGGGCGGCCGGCCGCGACACCTTCTATGCCCGCGCCCAGCAGTTCGCCACCGGGGTCTACGGACCGCTGTTCACCGCGGGACTGCATTTCTGGCAGTTCGGCGAGTCGCACTACTGGGGCCACAACGCGATCATCCGTGTCGCGCCTTTCATCCGGCACTGCGCGCTGGGGCGGCTTCCCGGACGCGGCGCCTTGTCCGGTGAGATCCTGTCGCACGATTTCGTCGAAGCGGCGCTGATGCGTCGCGCCGGCTGGGGCGTGTGGATCGCCTACGATCTGCCGGGGAGCTACGAGGAGATGCCCCCCAACCTGATCGACGAGCTGTCGCGCGACCGGCGCTGGTGCCAGGGCAACCTGATGAACTTCCGCCTGTTCTGGATGAAAGGCCTCCATCCGGCGCACCGCGCGGTGTTCATGACCGGCGTGCTGGCCTACCTGTCGGCACCGCTGTGGTTCGCGTTCCTCATCGTGTCCACCGTGCTGCTCGCCGTGCACACCCTGTTCGAGCCGCAGTATTTCGTCGAGCCCTACCAGCTCTTTCCGGTGTGGCCGGAGTGGCGCCCCGAATGGGCAGTCACGCTGTTCTCCGCGACCGCGGTGCTGCTGTTCCTGCCCAAGGTGCTGGCCGCGCTGCGCGTGGCGGTGCGCGACGCGCCCGCGCACGGCGGGCGGCTGCATCTGGCCGTCAGCCTGGTCGGGGAAATGACCCTGTCGGCGTTGCTCGCACCGATTCGCATGCTGTTCCACACCCAGTTCGTCGTCACTGCGCTCGCCGGCAGGTCGGTGCGCTGGAAATCGCCGCCGCGCGAGGATGCGGAGACCGGATGGATGGAGGCGCTGCGGCGCCACGGCTGGCATACCCTGGTCGGCGTCGCCTGGGCGGCGTTCGTCTGGTGGCTCAATCCGTCCTTCCTGTGGTGGCTGCTGCCGGTCGTCGGCGCGCTGATCCTGTCGGTGCCGATCTCGGTGATCACCAGTCGCGCCGACCTCGGCCGCAAGCTTCGGCGCCGCCGCTATTTCCTGATTCCCGAGGAGTCGCATCCACCACGGGAAATCAAGGCGACGCGCCGCTACTGGCACCGCGCGGCGCCCGCGGCGGATTTCACGGCGGCGGTCGTCGATCCGATCGTCAATGCCCTGGTCTGCGCCCAGGCGGTGATGCGCCCGGCCGCCACTTTGCATGCGCGCGAAGCCACGGCGGCCCGCATCGAGCAGGCCTTGCGCCTCGGTCCCGACGCGCTGACCGCGGCCGACAAGTCGGCCCTGATCGCGGATCCCGTCGCCCTGTCGGCGCTGCACTGGGCCGTCTGGACCTCGGCGGCGCGCCACGACAGCTGGCGGCAGGCGTGCGAGAATCCGCAGACGCGCAAGGCTCCGACGGCCCCGAACGACACCATGCCGATTGAGGGCACCGCGCAGCGGGACTCCGCGGCCGCGGCCGCGGATCTGGCCGGCGGCTGACGCCGCCGGCCCGTCGCCGCGCGCGGCACCTTTGCGCGATTCTCGGGTCGCGCCCGCATCCAGCCCGATCATGCAAGACGATCCGCCCACCGCATCGTCGTCGGCCACCGACCAGAGGCTCGTCGCCATCGCCTGGCCGATGATCGGCGCGATCGCGCTGCTCGCGGTGCTGGTCTGCGCAGCGCTCGCGGTCATCGCCTTCGGATCCGGCCCCGGCGCCGCACCGGCGCCCTGGGCCTTGCCGCTGCTCGCGACGGCGCTGGTTGCGACCCTGGCCCTCGCCGTCGCCGCCATCCTGCGCACCCGCAGCGCGATGCGCCGCTTCGCTCGCGAAATCGAGCGCGACCCGGCCGAGCTGCGGCTGTTCGAGGAAAAGGAGCGCGCGCAGGTCACGCTCGCGTCGATCGCCGATGCCGTCATCACCGTCGACACCGACGCGCGCATCGAGTACCTGAACCCGGTGGCCGAGCGGCTGACCGGCTGGCGCAACGCCGAAGCGCGCG
>JBLMVY010000318.1:0-2757 GCA_050256935.1 Candidatus Levyibacteriota bacterium
GCATCGGCAACCTTGAGAGCCTCGCCGCGGTGTTCCTGCGCAACTTCCACCAGGCCTACGTCGCCGCCAAGGCGCAGGGGCTCCCGGACGGCTACTACTATCCGCTCGTCCACTGCGGCACGTCCTTCGGCAACTACAAGGAAGTCCGCGGATACCTGCTGCACTCCGCGACGCTGCGCGAGCGCGTGCGCAAGATCCTCGGCAAGCTCGGGCGCCTGGTCGACGGCAAGCTGCTGATCCCCGAGGAGGTGGTCCACTACTCGGAATGGGTGCACGTGATGCGCGAGCGCATCAAGTCGCTGCAGGAGATCGATTGCAGCGGAATCCGCGCGACCGTGCATCCGGCCTGCCACGTCTACAAGATGGTGCCGCAGGACGTGATCTACGACGACACGGTGATGGACGGCAACCGCGTCGCGGTGTCGACCGGGCTGATGCAGACGCTCGGCGCCCAGGTCATCGACTACTCGACCTGGTACGACTGCTGCGGCTTCGGCTTCCGCCACATCATCTCCGAGCGCGAGTTCACCCGCTCGTTCGCGATCGACCGCAAGATCAAGGTCGCGCTCAACGAGGCGAAGTCCGACGTCATGATCGGCCACGACACGGGCTGCATCACGACGCTTGACAAGAACCAGTGGATCGGCAAGGCGGCGGGCAAGGAGGTCGACCTGCCGGTGCTCGCCGACTGCCAGTTCGCCGCCCTGGTGTGCGGCGCCCATCCATACAAGATCGTCCAGTCGCACTGGCACGCATCGTCGACCGAGACCCTGATGGAGAAGCTCGGCATCGACTGGCAGGCGAAGAAGGCCGAGTTCGTCTCGTACCTCGACGAGGTCAAGGCCGGCAGGCAGGAGAACCTGTACGATCCCCGGCGGATGGTCACGTCGGGCCCCGGTTTCATTCCGATCGCGAGACTTCCGTGAGCAAACCCATCCTCATCGTTGGTGGCGGGCCCTCCGGGCTCGCGGCGGCCGCGGCGCTGTCGAGCGTCGGCCAGAAGGCGATCCTCGTCGAGAAGGAGCAGCGTCTCGGCGGCGCCCCGATCCTCTCCGGGTACGCGAAGCTGGTGCCCTCGGGCGAGTGGGCGAAGGACGCGATCGGCGGCATGGTGAGCCGCGTCGAAGGCGACGCGTCGATCCAGCGCCTGACCGGCCGCACCGTGGCCGAGTTCACCGGCGAGCCCGGCGCGTTCCGCGCCAGGCTCTCGGACGGGACGACGCTCGACGTGGGCGCCGCGATCCTGTGCACCGGATTCACCCACTTCGATTCCGTGAACAAGCCGGAATGGGGCTTCGGCACCTACCCGGACGTCGTCACGACGACCCAGGTCGAGCAGATGATCTCGTCGGGCAAGGGCGTGCGCTGCCCGTCGGACGGTCGCAAGCCCGAGCGCGTCGCGATCCTGCTGTGCGTCGGCTCGCGCGATCGCCAGATCGGCCGCGAATGGTGCTCCAAGATCTGCTGCACGGTCTCCTGCAACATCGCGATGGAGATCCGCGAGGAGCTGCCGGACTGCCACGTCTACATCTACTACATGGACATCCGGACCTTCGGCCTGTACGAGACCAACTACTACTGGAAGAGCCAGGAGGAGTTCAAGGTCAAGTACATCAAGGCGCGGATCGCCGAGGTGACCTCGAACGGCCAGAAGCTGATCGTCAAGGGCGAGGACACGCTGGTCAAGCGCCCGATCACGATCCCCTTCGACATGGTCGTGCACGCGGTCGGCATGGACCCGAACGTCGACAACAAGAAGATTTCGTCGGTGTTCGGCGTGTCGCTGCAGCCCCAGGGCTACATCGGCAAGGCGAACACCTACGCCACGTTCGGCGAGACCTCGCGCCCCGGCATCTTCGTCGCCGGCTCGGCGACCGGTCCGGAGACGATCGACGACTCGATCGCCCAGGGCAAGGCCGCCGCGATCGCCGCGTACGCGCTGGTCAACGGCGCCAAGGCTGCCGCGCAGGCGGCCTGACCGGGCGGACGACGTGCGCGCGATGCGCAGCGCCGGCGTGCAGGCGGTCGAGACGGCGCCGCGGCCGGTGCTCGACCTGTCGGGGCCGAAGCTCAAGGCCGCCCTCGAGTCGCTGGTCGCGCACACCGAGGACGAGGGCGGGGTCGAGCGCTACGTCGATGCCCTGAAGCTCAAGTCGGCGCTGTTCGTGCAGGGGCTGGGCGAAGGCCGCGCGCGCGACGTCGATCCCAAGACGCTGCGGCAGCTGCTGTCGCTGATCGCCACGGTCCGCCGCCGCGTCGGCCCCTACCTCGACGAGCGCCGTTTCGCCGACCTGCGGGCGCGGCTCGCCGAGATGCTCGAGACCGCGCGCGACACCGCGGCGGCCGACGACGCGATCGCGAACTTCTGCGCGCACTTCCCGGGGGACCGCGAGCACCGCTGGGTCCGCGATCTCGCCGCCGACGTCCTGCACAACGTCGATCCCGAGCGCTTTCCGCTGATGTCGCGCTGGGTCTGGGACGCCCGCTCCAACACCGGCGTGCTGCGCGAGATCTGGCATGCCCCCGACGTCGACCACATCGTCATCGACGTCCCCGACCGGCACGACACCTTCGTCGTGCTGCGCGAGGAGCTGTCGCAGTACCTGTCGGGCAACGGCGTGTACCGCGACGTCCTGCAATACGTCGACCTGCTGACGGCCCAGGTGTACGCCGAGTACATCTCCGAGCAGGGCGGCAGCTACCTGCGGACCGACTTCGCCTCGGCCGAGGACTCGATGCAGCACACGCGTCGGATGC
>JBLMVY010000319.1:0-24778 GCA_050256935.1 Candidatus Levyibacteriota bacterium
ATGATCCACTGCGGTCGATAGACGACCAGGATGGTGACGACCATGCCGGTCAGCATGGCCTCGCCCCATGCGAGAAAGAGCAGGTAGGGCACGTATTCGTCGAACACCAGCGAGGCCGGCAGGCCCGCGCCGAACGCCAGGGCACAGGCCGCAGCAAGACCGCCCGCGCCGAGCGCTGCCGCTGCGCCGAAGAACGCTCCGACGAAGATGTAGATGAAGAAGTTGGGCGGCAGCAGGCGCTGCGCGAGGACGTGCACCGTCCAGGCGACGGCCACCGGGATGGCGGCCATGGTCGTGAATCCGATGCCCGCGTTCTCCCAGTGTCCTCCATGCACGGCGATCTGCAGCGGAACGGCGATCGCGGCGCCGACCAGCGCCAGCTGCGGCCCGGCTGCCAGCGTAAACGCCGTCACGCCCAGAAGGTGGAAAGTGAATGCGTCGCCGATGGTCGCCCGGATCGTCCACAGCACGATCTGGCAGACGATCGCGCCGCCGAACACGTGGACGAGCTCGCCGCTGGCAAGCCGCGTCCAGGGTGCCGAGCGCATTGCCCAGAGCAGGACGGGGACGCCGGCGATCCAGCCGACGCCGATCCAGGCGGGTGACAGCAAGACGGTGGTGAGATCCATCGATGGGCGGCCGGCAGTCCGTTCGATTGTAGAACGCCGCACCGCGGGGCCGGCGCCGTGCATGCGCCCGCGCGCGCTCAGCCCGGTCGCGGAGGCGCATCCTGCTCCGGACGCTCGATCCTGCCGTCGGCGTGGCGCGCGAAGCGCCCTGCGTGGCGATCGCGAACCGGATCGGCGACCGGCCACGGCCAGCCGCCGAACCGCGTGCGCCGGCAGTCGCCGTACGCCTGTTGCAGCTCGCGCCCGGTGTTCATGACGAACGGCGCGTGCTGCGGCCGGGCGAGGCGGGCGGGCAGCTGCACCATGCCGGGCAGGTCGAGGTCATCTCGAGCCTCGAGCGCGACGCCCGTCCGGTGTTCCGCGACTTGCGCTGGGGCGTCTATGTGACCTTCGCGGCCGGAAACGGATACGTCGAGCGCTGATTCAGGGAAAACGGGCTCGTCACCGACGACAGCGGTCGCTACACCGCCATGTGCAAGCCCTACCACCTGATCGGCCTCGAGCTCGGCATCAGCGTGGCCTCGGTCGGACTGCGCGGCGAGCCCACGGGTGCGGCGACCGGGTGGCCTGCCGCTGGGGCTCGCGCACCGCGTCAAGCTCCTGCGGCCGATCGGGCGCGGCCAGCCGGTCAGGTGGGACGACGTCGCTTTCGATCCCGCGGACGCCCCCGTGCGCTTCCAGCGCGGGATGGAGGTCGAATGTCCCGGAGACCGCAGTGCACGGGCCGGCGTCAGTGCTGCTTCGGCGCCGGGCCCTGCACGACCTGCACCAGGCGATCCGGCTTGACGTAGCGCCTGAACGCGTCCTGCACCTCCTGCGCGGTCATCGCGAGGTAGCGCCTGGCCGCCACCATTGGCTGATCGAGGGGTTCGCCGCGGTAGCTCCAGGACAGCAGGGCGCCGGCGATGCGGTCGACGCTCGCGACCTTCAGCGGGATCGAGCGGATCTGGAACTGCCGCGCGTTGTCGAGCTCGGTGTCCTTGACCGGGGTCTGCTGCATCGCCTCGATGTCGCGCCGGACCAGTGCGTCGACCGCCGCCACCTTGTCGGGATCGCTGCCGTACTCGACGTAGAAGGTCGACCGCGAGCGGTCGAAGTTCATGCCCGAGCGCGCGTCGTAGGCGTAGCCGTGCCGCACGCGCACGTCGGTCATCAGGCGCGAAGCGAAGCCATTGCCGCCGAGCACGTCATTGCCGAGTTGCAGCGCATAGCGGTCGGGATTGTGCAGATCGAGATCCAGCACCTGGCCCATCAGCACCTGGTCCTGGGACGCGTAGGCGTTCGGCACGACGACGTAGCCCGGCGGATTGGCCGGCAGCTTCGGGGGGATCACGTTCGGTTTCGCGCCCAGCGCCTGCCAGGCGCCGAAATGCTTCTCGATGGTCGCGCGCGCTTCATCGGGCGTGACGTCGCCGACCACGACGATGGTCGTGAGGTCGGGGCGGTAGGTGGCATCGAAGTAGCGACGGACATCGGCGAGCCGCAGCCGGTCCACGGTGGCGGGCGTGGCTTCGCGCAGGTGCGGGTCGCCCGCGGGCAGCAGGCCCTGCCGCAGCGCCCGGTACATCCGGTAGCCGGGCGACTGCAACTCGCCGCCCAGCGTTCGCGCCAGCGACTGCTGCTGCACCGCGAATGCTTGCTCCGGAATCGCCGGATGCAGCTCGTTGTCGGCGAGCAGTTGCACGCCCCGATCGAAATTCTCACTCGGCACGGCGAGGCTGAAATCGTCGCCGCCGGACTCCGTCGCCGCGATCGCATCCAGTGCCTTGTGGAACGCCGTCCGGTCGAGGGCGGTCGTTCCGTAGTCGAACAGGGCCGCGAGCAGGCGGCCGACGCCTTCCTGACCCGCCGGCTCCTGCAGCCCCGCGTCGTGATCGACATGACCGAACACCGTGACGGTCTTGCTGACGGTCTCCGGCTGCACGATCAGGGTGATCCCGTTGGGCAGGGTCATACGGGTGGGAGCGAGTGTCCAGTGCGGCAACTCGAGCTTGCCCAATGCCTTCGCCGCCCAGTCGGGCAGCGGGACGTCGAGCCTGTCGTCGCCGGCGAAGGATTCGCTGCCACCGAAACCCGAGCTGTTCGGCGGACGCTTGCCGTCGGGGTCCGGGGCCAGCACGATGGTCACGCGCTGCTCCCGACGCAGATATTTGCGCGCGACGCGATTGACGTCGTCGACCGTCACGCGCTGGATGCGCTCCTCGGCAGCCTCCGGCGAGTCCAGCCCCTGCCAGGCGAGCGCCTGCGACCACGAGCTCGCGACGCTGACGGCGCTGTTCTTGCCGAACTCGAACTGAGCGAGCTCGGAGCGCTTCGCGGCGTCGACCAGATCGGACGGCACGCCGTCCGCGAGCAGCGCTCCGATCACGCGTTCGAGCTCGGCCTTGGCCTGCGTCGGATTGCCGCCCTTGGGGAAGCTCGCCTCCACGACACCGATGCCGCCGTGGCTGAAGGGCTGGATCTGGGCGTCGGCGCCGAGCACCTTGCCTTGCGCCGCCAGGTCGGACAGTGCGCTGCGGGGGTTGTTGAGCACATCCAGCAGCACTTGCGCCGCGGCGTTGTCGGCATCCATCGCACCCGGCATCCGGTAGAGGAACTGCACCGACCCGGTCCCGGATGGCGTCGTGTGCACGATCGTCTGCGCCGTGAACGGTCGCAGCACGACCGGCTTGCGCATTGGCACGGGACGCGACGGAATCGGGTCGAACAACGTCTTGACCTCGCGCAGGGTCGCCTGTGGCTCGACATCGCCGACGATCACCAGGATCGCGTTGCCCGGCTGATACCAGGCATCATAGAACGAGCGCAGGGTTTTCGAGGTGGTCCGGTCGAACGACGGGCGCGTCCCCAGCGGATCGTCCGCATAGCCGGTTCCCGCATAGAGGATTCGTTCGGCCTGCTCGAAGGCCAGGTAGCCGGGATCGGAGATGTCGCCGGACACTTCCTGCTCGATCGCGCCCTTTTCGAGCCTCCAGTTCCGGCCGGTGAGCAGCGCGCCGCGCATGCGGCTGGCTTCGATGTGCAGGATCATTCCCAGGTAGGCGGCGGGCGCGACGAAGATGTACTGAGTCGCGTCGTTGGTGGTGAAGGCGTTGTTGTCACCCCCCATCTTCCCGGTGATCTCGTTGAGCTGCGCCCCGGTGAACGCCTTGTTGTCGCGGAACATCATGTGCTCCAGCGCGTGGGCGGTGCCGGGAAAGCCTTTCGGGGCCTGATAGGCGCCGGCGAGGTAGGTCATCTGGGTGGTGACGGTCGGCGCCAGCGTGTCGCGCACGATCACCACCCGCAGGCCGTTGTCGAGGGTGGCGCGCAGCACATTGCCGCGTTGCGCAGCGGCGGCGCCGCCGGGCGCGTCCGCGGCAAGGCCGGGGCGGCCGCCGGCGAGCAGTCCGAATGCGAGCAGCAGGCAGGCGGCGAGCGATTGGCGAGGGCGACGGTTCATCGGATGCAGTTCCAGGAAGTCGGGTTCGATCGTTGATGTATGAAGGATTGCGAGCGCCGGGTTGCAGGGCTCGCAGCCGGCGTACCCGATCCGGCGCCAGGGCGCTGCAGCCGGGCCGGGCGGCTGCGATTGTCGCGCGATTGTCGCGCGCCTGTCGCCAGCAGCGGCGGCTCGGGCCTTCCTGCCGAGGGTCGGGCCGCGATAGGACAGCGCCGCGGCCTGCGGGTTCAAGCGCCGCAGGGCCGGGCACGCAGGTGACGGATCTCCTTGCGATACGTGGCCGGTTGCCGCCTATAATCCGCCGCAGGGAAGGGGTCAACCCTCCCGCGCGCAGGGAGGGATGCACCCACCCGCGCATTCACCAGGAGGAGCAACCCATGAACGAGAAGACGCATTTGGGGGCCGCACTCGCCGGCGCCTGTGTCGCGGGCTGGCTGGCGGTGGCGCCTGCCCAGGCGGATCCTTTCGCCGGCGCGCAAGCGACCAAGGACCATTACGGCGTGATCTTCCACATCGACGAAGGCGGGCAGGCGACGATCAAGAAGACCCTGACCAATGTCGAGAACCTGCTGAACGATCCGCGCCTCAAGGGCAAGGTCCAGATCGAGCTGATCGCCAACAGCAAGGGCTTCGCCGTCTACGTGAAGAACAACGGCTTTGAGGACAAGCTGAAGGAATTGCAGAAGGAAGGCGTGATCCTCGCCCAATGCTCGAACACCCTGCGCGAGCTGCACGTCGATCGCAAGGATCTCTATTCGTTCGTCAGCATCGTGCCCTCCGGAATGGGCGAGATCACGCTGCGCGAGGCGGAGGGCTGGGCTTACATCCATCCCACCCCGCCGAAATCCGTGCTCTAGCACTCCGCGGGTCCGGGAGGCCCCTTCGGGGGCCTCCGTCATTCGAGGGACATCCGCGGCGGCGTTCGGGCAGCGCGGACCGCCGACTCCCTCCTGCCGCCGCGATGCGGCGGCTCAGTGCGGGATCTCGAATCCTGCAGCGCGGAAACGCTCGCGTGCAGGGGGGCCGGTGAGCTCGGCCACCAGTCCGTGCGCCGCCGGCCCCGCCCCGGGCGAGACTCCCGCGGAGAAGGTCAGCGACTGCTGCAGCGCCGGCGGGAAGGGACCCACCAGCGTCACGCCCGGTGCCGCGAGGATCTCGCTGATCTGGCCGATGCCGATCTCGATCTCGCCGGCCGCCACGCGTTTCAGCCCCTCGGGCGCACCGGGGAGCAGCACGGTCCTCGGCCTCAACTGGTCGGCAATGCCGAGCTCGGCGAAGACCTTCGCGGTGTGGATGCCGCTCTGGCCGCCGAGCGCCGGGTCGGCGTACATCAGCGATTTCGCGCTCAGCATCGAATGCTTGAAGGCCTCCGGCGTCGAGATGTCGGGCCTGGGCGCGCCGTTGCGCACCGCGACGCCCACGCCCATGCTTCCGAGGTCTGCCCGGCTGCCTGCGGCGACCTTGCCCGTGGCTGTCAGGGCGTCGATGCCCTTGGCCGTCGTGATCACGACGTCGAATGGCTCGCCTGCGGCAGCACGCTTCTCGGTGGCACCCGCGGTGCCGGCGAACCACTTGATGGTGTCGCCGTGGGCCTTGGCCCAGGCCTCCGCGATAGGCGTGACGACTGCGCGCACCGCGCCGGGCACGAAGACGGTGAGCTCGGCCGCGCGCGCGAGCGGCGTGGCGAGCGTCACGGCGAGGGCCACGGCAAGCAGGGCGGCGGCGACCGGCGTTCGTTGCTCCATCGGAGAACTCCTCGTGTGCACGGGTGAGCGTGCCGCGAGCTTACGGACGGGGCCGCGGCGGTTCAAGTCGCGCGTTTCACTCAACGAAATGCAGCGTTCCGATCGAGCGAGGGCGCGATTGCGACTGCGGGCCGCGGCGTGTTACGGTGAACGAGGCTTCGCCCCGCCATCGTGCCGCTCGCGGTCGTTTGCGACCCCGGCGCGTTGCCGCGGGTGGCAGCTCGCATCGCGATACAACTGACGGAGATCGCCCATGAAACAGAGCCGGTGGCGGGCATGGCGCAATGCCGTGCGTTCGGGGATGTTGCTGCTCGCGGCGGCGGCGTGCGCAGCGCCGGCGCTGGCCGCGGGCTACCCCGACAAGCCGATACGACTGGTCGTGCCATTCCCTCCGGGTGGGCCAACGGACATGGTGGCGCGGCCCCTCGCCGAGTTCCTCGGCAAGCGTCTGCACCAGCAGATCATCGTCGACAACCGGGGCGGGGCGGGTGGCGCCATCGGCGCCGAGGTCGTGGCCAAGGCGCCCGCCGACGGCTATACGCTGCTGATGGCCACCGTCGGCACCCATGCGATCAACGCGACGCTCTACAGGAAGCTCGGCTACGACCCGGTGAAGGATTTCACGCCGATCTCGCTGGTCGCCGCAGCGCCCGTGGCGCTGGTGGTCAATCCTTCGGTCGGGGTGAATTCCGTCGCCGACCTGATCGCGCTGGCCAAGGCCAAGCCGGGAACGCTGAACTTCGGCACCGCCGGCAACGGCACGCCGGGGCACCTGACCGGCGAGATGTTCCGCGCGGCGACCGGCACCGACATCAAGCACGTCCCCTACAAGGGCAGCGCGCCGGCGATCTCGGATCTCCTGGGTGGACAGATCCAGCTGATGTTCGACCCGCTGCAGTCGGTGCTGCCGCAGGTGCGGGCAGGTCGGATCAAGCTGCTCGCCGTGAGCAGCAGGGCGCGCTCACCCGCCGCGCCCGAGGTGCCGACGTTCGCCGAAGCCGGCCTCAAGGATTTCGAGGCGACGGCGTGGTGGGGCGTGTTCGCCCCGGCCCAGCTTCCGCAGGCGCTCGCCGACGAGCTCAACGCGGCGGTCAATGCGGTCGTCCGCGACGAGGGCTTTCGCGCACTGCTCGTGCCGCAGGGGGTGACGGTGAACGGCGACACGCGCGCCGAGTTCGCGAAATTCCAGAGAGAGGAGCTCGTCAAGTGGGGCAAGGCGGTGCGCGATTCCGGCGCCTCGGTCGACTGACATGCGCCTGACCGGGGACGAGCAGGCGATGCTCGCCGGCGAAATGGGGCCGGTGCGGCAGCTCGCACTGCAGCATCAGATCAAGGTCGGCGATTTCTTCGGCGCCGAGGATTTCGTACCGGTGGTCCAGGCGCACATCATGGCCGACACCGAGAGCCTCGGCGAAGCAGGGGTCGCCTGGCTCGAGAAGCTCGCCGGTCATCCGCTGAGCGAGCGGCGCGTGCGCATCCCGACGATCACCGATCCCAGGGGAACGGATTTCACCAAGGCGGCGCTGCTCAAGCAGGCGGTGTGGATGCTGGAGCTCGAGCAGCGCGCGATCGACGCCTTCGTCAAGCTCGGCGTGCTGATGACCGACACCTGCATCAACTACCAGACGGTGCTGGCGGCCACGCGCGGGGAGCACGTGGCCTTCGGCGACACCGGCGTCGTGATCTACACCAATTCGGTCGGCGCGGCGCGTTCGAATTTCGAGGGTGGTCCGTCGGCACTGGCGGCCGGGCTCACGGGTCGCACCCCGCGCTACGGCTATCATCTGGACAGCCAGAGACAGGCGACGCTGCGGGTGCGCACCGACTGGACGCCGGCGACGCTGAACGAATGGGGCGCGCTCGGCGGGGTGGTCGGGCGGCTGGCCGGCAACTACTGGGCGGTGCCGCTCATCGAGGGCATCGACCGTGCGCCGAGCTCGGACGAGCTCAAGCACTTCGGAGCGGCAATGGCGAGCTTCGGCTCGGTGGCGCTGTTCCACATGCCAGGGGTGACGCCGGAGGCGGCGCATGTCGGGGACGTCGCGGCGCCGGGGATCCCCGAGCACCGGGTCGGGCGCGCCGACGCGCTGGCGCTGCAATCGTCCTACCGCGGCGACGACAGGGTCGACGTCGTCGTGTTCTCCGGGCCGCAGCTGTCGCTGATCGAACTCGCGGCGCTGGCCGACCTGTGCGACGGCCGGCGCTTCAAGGTGCCGGTGCTCGCGGTGACCAGTCCGCAGATCAAGCCCGACGCCGACCGCATGGGGCTCACGGCGCGCATCGAGGACGCGGGGGGCATGGTGCTCGCCGGCATGTGCTTCTACCAGTCGTACGCCAGGGAGATTGCGCAGGCCAATGGCTGGAAGAGCCTGGTGACCAACAGCGCCAAGATGGTCAACATCCTCGGCGGGTATGGCTACCGTCCGATGCTCGCCTCCATGGAGGAGTGCGTCGAAGCGGCCTGCACCGGGAGGCTCGCGTGAGCCCGACGGGCCGCCCCGAGGGCGAACACCGGAGTGCGCAGCACGAAGGCATTCCGGCAAGCGCGCGGGAGTTCAGGGCGAAGCACGCGATGGGGTCGCGGGTCGAGGGGATCGCGCTGGTCGCGAAGGACGGGTTTTCCGCGCGCTACGATCTCGACCGGATCACCGGCGTGTTCTCGCGGCCCGCCCACAAGCTCGCCGGGCAGTCCTACCGCGATCGCATCCTGGTGCTCGACACCGCCAAGGGCGGCGTCGCGTCGGCGTGGATGCTGCACGAAATGAAGGCCCGGGGCGTCGCCCCGCTGGCGCTGGTCTTCAATTCGGTCAATCCGATCATCGCGCAGGGCACCGCCCTCGCCGACCTGACGATGCTCGCCGGCTTCGACTGCGACATCACCTCGGCGCTGGCATCCGGCGCGCGCCTGGAACTCCTGCCCGGGCAGCGGCTGCTGCGGGCGATCGCGCCGGCGCCCTGAACGGGGTCGCGGGCAGCAGGGGCAGCGTCCGGCCCGCGGGGTTCGACCGGGCGGGCGTGGTTAGGCGGCGCAGCCTTCCTTGACCTGGCGCAAAAACGACCGGGGAGGCCGGTGATATTCCATGTCCGGATCGCGGTGATTGACGCAGGGGCCGGCATGGCTGATGCGCCGGGGCCGCGATCCGCGCACCATGACGCCGACGCCCCCGACATTGCAGGCACTGCCGGTTCGAATCGCGATCGCGATGCTGTCCGCCATCCTGGCGCTGGCGACGGCCGGCTGCGGCAAGGAGGGGCGGCAGCCGCCTGCGGGTCCTGCGCCTTCGGTCACGGTGATGGACGTCGTGCCGCGCGACGTTGCCCAGTCGGCCGTGTACGTCGCCCAGACGCAGAGTTCGCAGGCCGTCAACATCCAGGCCCGCGTTTCCGGCTTCCTCGACAAGCGCACGTACACCGAGGGCTCGACGGTCAAGGCCGGCGCCGTGCTGTTCGAGATGGACAAGAAGCCCTTCCAGGCGCAGGTGGACGCCGCCGCGGCTGCGCTGCAGAGGGAACAGGCGGCCTTCGACGTCGCCAAGGCCAACCTCGCCCGCACCCGGCCGCTCACCGAGCTCCATGCGCTGTCGCAAAAGGACCTCGACGACGCGCAGGGACGCTACGAGCAGGCGGCGGCCGCGGTCGAGCAGGCAAAGGCACAGCTGATCGAGGCGAGGCTCAACCTCTCCTATACGACGATCGTCTCGCCGGTGACCGGCATCACCGGGTCCGCCGCGGTGCCCGAGGGCACCTACGTCAACGCGACGAACAGCCAGCTCACCACCGTCTCGGTGCTCTCGCCGATGTGGGTCGACTTCAGCGTGTCCGAGAACCAGATGGAGCGCATCCGTGACGACGTCGCGAAGGGGCGGCTGCGCCTGCCTGAACAGGGCAGTTTCGTCGTCGAGATCGAGATGGCGGACGGCAGCCGCTTCCCCTACACCGGAAGGATCACGTTCGCGGAGCCGTCGTACAACCCGCGAACCGGGACCTTCCTGATCCGGGCCTCGGTGCAGAACCCGGAGGGCGTGCTGCGCCCCAACCAGTACGTGCGCGCCAGGCTGCTCGGCGCGGTGCGACCCAACGCGATCCTCGTTCCGCAGCGCGCGGTCCAGCAGGGCGCGCAGGGACGCTTCGTCTGGGTGATCGGCGCCGACGGCAAGGTCCAGCCCCGCCCAATCGTCGTCGGCGACTGGTACGGCGACAGCTGGTTCGTCACCGACGGGCTGACCGCCGGCGACCGGGTTGTCGTCGACGGGGCGCTGCGGCTCGCCCCGGGCGTGAGCGTGAATGCCGTTCCCTACGCGCAGCCCCCCGCGGGAGCGGCCGCGGCCACGTCTTCCGGCGCCGGAGCGGCACGGTAGAAGGCTCCGACGTCGATGTTCTCCCGGTTCTTCATCGAGCGGCCGATCTTCGCCGCGGTCGTCGCGATCATCATCTGCATCGCCGGCGCGGTGGCGATGCACGTCCTTCCGGTCCAGATGTACCCGACGATCACCCCGGTCCAGGTCACGGTGTCGGCGACCTATCCCGGCGCCGATGCCAAGACGCTCGCCGATTCGGTGGCTGCCCCGATCGAGGCGCAGATCAACGGCGTCGACAACATGCTCTACATGTCGTCGACGAGCTCAGCCACCGGCCAGCTGACGCTGGTCGTCTACTTTTCGCTCGACACCGATCCGGACACCGCGCAGGTGCAGGTGCAGAACCGGGTCAATCTCGCGCTGCCCCAGCTGCCGACCGCGGTGACCCAGCTGGGCGTGTCGGTGCAGAAGCGCTCGTCGTCGATCATGATGCTGATCGGCATCTTCGCCAAGGACAACCGGTACTCCGCCGACTACGTGGCGAACTACGCCAACGTCTACGTCCTCGACGCGATCAAGCGCGTGCCGGGCGCGGGCCAGGCACAGATCATGGGGGTGCCCGACCAGGCGATGCGGATCTGGATGAATCCCGACCGCATGGCGTCGCTGGGCATCACGACCAGCGACATCGTCGACGCGGTGAAGGCGCAGAACGCGCTGTTCGGCGCGGGACAGATCGGCCAGCAACCCACTGCCGGGCCGGTGGACCTCACGTTCCCCGTCGTCACCCAGGCGCCGTTCACCGACCCCCGGCAGTACGAGGGGATCATCCTGCGCGCGAGCCAGGACGGCAGCGCGATCGTCAGGCTGGGCGACGTCGCGCGCGCCGAGGTCGGCCTGCGCCAGTACATCGTCGACTCCAAGCTCAACGGCACCCCGGCGACCGCGATCGCCATCTACCTGCAGCCGGGCGCGAACGGCCTCGCGGTGTCGGACGCCGTGCGCAAGACGATGCAGGACCTGAAGGCGCGCTTTCCCGCGGGGCTCGACTACGCGGTCTCCCTCGACACCAACGACTTCGTGCGCCTGTCGATCGAGGAGGTCGTCAAGACCCTGATCGAGGCGGTCGTGCTCGTCGTGCTGGTCGTCTACCTCTTCCTCCAGAGCCTCCGCACGACCGTCATCTGCACGGTCGCGATCATGGTCGCCCTGGTGGCGACCTTCGCCGGGATGCTGGCGCTCGGTTTCTCGATCAACCTGGTCACGCTGTTCGGGCTGGTGCTGGCGATCGGCATGGTCGTCGACGATGCGATCGTCGTCGTCGAGAACGTCGAGCGCAACATGCACGAGCACGGACTCGCGCCGCGCGAGGCGACGATCCGCTCGATGGACGAGATCGCGAGCTCGCTGGTCGCCGTCGTCCTGGTCATGGCCTCGGTGTTCATCCCCGCCGCCTTCCTCCCGGGCACGACGGGTCAGCTCTACAAGCAGTTCGCCATCACCATCGTCGTGTCGGTCGCGGTGTCGGGCTTCGTCGCGCTGACCCTGACGCCTGCGATGTGCGCGCTGATGCTGAAGCAGCGCCCGCCACCGCAGCGCGGCTTCTTCGCCTGGTTCAACCGCCAGGTCGACGCCGTGACGCGCGGTTTCGGGCACGCCGTCGAGTTCACCATCCGGCACGCGGCCATCGCGCTGGTGCTGTTCGCCGGATTCCTGTACCTCGTCTATCACCTGTTCACCGTGCTGCCGTCGAGCTTCGTCCCCAACGAGGACCAGGGCTACGTGATGGCCGCGATCGTCATGCCCGATGCCGCGAGCATCGACCGCACGCAGGCAGTGGCGGAGAAGGTGGACGCGATCTTCGCTGCGACGCCGGGGGTCGATGCGCGCTCGATGGTCACGGGCTACAGCCTGCTCGACCAGGGCTTCAAGCCCAATGCGGGAACGTTCTTCGTCACGCTGAAGGATTTCAAGGAGCGCTACGCGTCGGCCGACGCGGCCCGCACCCAGAACGCGCGCGCCGTCCTGACCCATCTGTACGCCGAGGCGCGCAAGATCGGGGAAGGGATCGTGATCCCGATCGCGCCACCGCCGATACCGGGCATCGGAACGACCGGAGGCTTCGAGTTCTGGATCCAGGACACCGTCGGCGGCGATCCCGCCCGCCTCGAGCAGGTCACGCAGGACTTCCTCGCCAAGGCGCGCGCCCGTCCCGAGCTCGCGAGCCTTTCGAGCACCTTCCGCGCGAACACGCTGCAGGTGCGCGCCGACGTCGACCGCGACAAGGCGACGCTGCTGGGCGTGCCCGTGCAGGACGTCTACAGCGCGATCCAGGCACAGTTCGGATCGCTCACCGCCAGCCAGTACAACGAGTCCAGTCGCAGCTGGTGGGTGATCGTGCAGTCCGATGCCCGCTTCCGGCAGGACCCGGCGGATCTCACCCGCCTGTACACGCGCTCGCGCAGCGGGGACATGGTGCCGCTGTCGACGCTGGTGACCACCCGGTGGGTTGCCGGCCCCGATCTGCTTCCGCATTTCAACGGCTTTCCGGCCGCGAAGGTCAACGGCAACGCCGCGGCCGGATACAGCTCGGGCGACGCCATCGCCGCGATGGAGGCGGTTGCCCGCGAGACGCTTCCTGCCGGCTACACCTACGCGTGGTCCGGTCTCGCGTTCGAGGAGAAGAAGTCGGGGGGCACCTCGGCGATCGCGTTCGTGTTCGGGTTCGTGATCGTGTTCCTGGTGCTGGCGGCGCAGTACGAATCGTGGACGCTGCCGGGGGCCGTGATGACCGCCGTTCCTTTCGGCATCCTCGGCGCGCTGCTGACGAACTGGCTGCGCGGCCTGGAGAACGACGTCTATTTCCAGATCGGCCTGCTGGTGCTGATCGGCCTCGGGGCCAAGAACGCGGTGCTGCGCGTCTCGGCGGCCGTGGAGTTCCGGCACCAGGGCAAGTCGATCATGGAGGCGACGGTGCTCGCCGGCGAACAGCGGCTGCGGCCGATCATCATGACCTCGCTGGCCTTCGCCTTCGGCTGCCTGCCGCTCGCCCTCGCGGTGGGCGCCGGCGCGAATGCGCGCCATTCCATCGGCACCGGCATCATCGGCGGGATGATCGGCGAAACCACGCTGGCGATGCTCTACGTCCCGCTGCTGTTCTACCTTTTCGACCGCTTCGCCGAGCGCAGGTCCGCGGTGCCGCACGCGGTCGCCGCCGCCGCGGACGAAGGCGGGGAGCGGCCGGCCGCGGCAGCGGCACGTCCGGCCGAGGGCGGCTGACATGCGCCGCGGACGGATCGTCGTGGCGCTCTTCGCGCTCCTGGTCGCAGGTTGCGTGGTCGGACCCGATTACCGGCGTCCCGCGATCGACGTGCCCGCCGCCTTTCCCCACGCAGCCGGGCTCGACGCGACCGGCACCGGCGACGCGCAGTGGTGGAAGGAGGTGGGCGACCCGGTGCTCGACGCGCTGATCGTCGAGGCGCTTGCCCGCAATCGCAGCGTCGCGATCGCCGCGGCCAACGTCGAACAGGCCGCCGCGCTCCTGACGCAGACGCGCTCGGCACTGTTCCCGCAGGTCGGATACGGAGGCAGCGGCGAGCGCTCGCGGGCATCCGAATCCGGCGCAAGTCCGGCGCTCGCGAGCCTGCTCCCGAATCCCCAGACGGCCTACCAGGCGGTGCTCAGCGCGTCCTGGGAACTCGACCTGTGGGGGCGCATCAGGCGCCTGAGCGAGGCGGCGCGCGCGAACCTGCTCGCCACCGACGAAGCCCGGCGCGGCGTGGTCCTGTCGCTGGTCGCGGCGGTCGCCACCGATTACGTCCAGCTGCGCGGCCTCGACGAGCAGCTTGCGATCGCACGCTCGACCCGCGCCAACTACGCCGAGTCCTTGCGTCTGTTCGAGCTGCAGTTCAAGTATGGCCAGGTCTCGCAGATGAACGTGGCGCAGGCACGATCGCAGTACGAGACGGCCACCGCGCAGATTCCCCAGATCGAAGCGCAGATCGCGCAGACCGAGAATGCGCTTTCGGTGCTGCTCGGCCGCAACCCCGGCCCGATCGAGCGCGGCAGGACGATCTACGAGTTCGCGCTGCCCGACGTCCCGGCGGGGGTGCCCTCCAGTCTGCTCGAGCGGCGACCCGACCTGATGCAGTCGGAGCAGAACCTGATCGCCGCCAACGCCCAGATCGGCGCCGCCCGGGCGCTGTATTTCCCGACCATATCGCTGACCGGAGCGTTCGGCTCGGCGAGCGCGGAACTCTCGAACCTGTTCAAAGGGCCGGCGCGGGTGTGGAGCTACGCGGGACAGTTCGCGGGGCCGATCTTCACCTTCGGGGCGATCAGCGGGCAGGTGCGGCAGGCCGAGGCCGCGCAGCGGGCGGCGCTGGCCGGCTACGAGCTCGCGATCCAGAATGCGTTTGCCGACGTCGACAACGCGCTCGTCGCTCGGCAGAAGCTCGCGGAGCAGCTCGCCGCGCAGGAGCGGCTGGTGAGCTCGCTCAGGGACTACGCGCGGCTCGCACGCCTGCAGTACGATGGCGGCTACGCGCCGTACTCGACGGTGCTGCAAGCGGAGCAGACGCTGTTCCCTGCGGAGATCAACCTCGCGGCCATCCGCAGCTCTCTGTACGTGGCCGGCATCGGCATCTACAAGGCCCTGGGTGGCGGATGGGTGACGCAAGCCGAGAACCTGACCCCGACCGCCGTTCGTGCGCCGGACGGCGATCGTCGTCCGCCGCTGCTCTAGGTCGAAGGCAGCCGAGCCCCCGATGCCGGATGCGACGATGACGGGCGACGCTGCCGAGGTGACGCTGGTCGAGGCACCGGCCGCCGGCGCCGCGGCGAGCGCGGCGCGCTGCACGGGTGCATGGACCGCTGCGGGGATCGCCGCGCTCGAGCGCCGGGTCGACGCCCTGCGCTGGCCAGCGGCAGGGGAGCTTGCGATCGAGGCCTCGGCGATCGCGGCCCTGGACACGGCCGGC
Source organism: Candidatus Levyibacteriota bacterium (assembly GCA_050256935.1). Classification (GTDB taxonomy): domain Bacteria; phylum Pseudomonadota; class Gammaproteobacteria; order Burkholderiales; family Casimicrobiaceae; genus VBCG01. The sequence continues at coordinate 15,094 of JBLMVY010000319.1, forward strand.
GCGTGGCTGCTGTACCGGACGGTCCGGCGCCTGGAGGCGCAGGGTCTCGCCGTCCGTCTGGTCGGTCTGCGCCCCGAGTTCAATGCGCTGGTCGAGCTGGTCGCGTCCCGCGCCATCGCCCCGGAGGCGGGTGCGGCGGGGCGCCGGCCCGGAGTGCTGGAGGACCTCGGACGCAAGGCATTCCGCGAGGCCCGCGACACCAGCGACTTTCTCGCGTTCGTCGGCGAGACGTTCATGGCGCTGCTGCGGTCGATCCTGCAGCCGCATCGCATCCGCTGGCGGGCGATCCTGCACAACGTCGAGACCGCGGGATTCGACGCGCTTCCGATCACCGGGCTGCTGTCGTTCCTGATGGGGGTGGTCATCGCCTATCAGGGCGCCGACCAGCTGCAGCGCTTCGGCGCGAACATCTACGTCGCGGATCTGGTCGGCATCGCGATGCTGCGCGAGCTCTCGCCCCTGCTGACCGCGATCATCGTCGCCGGCCGCTCGGGATCCGCCTACACCGCGCAGATCGGCACGATGAAGATCACCGAGGAGATCGACGCGTTGCGCACGGTGGGCGTCGTCCCCCAGGAGCTGCTCGTGCTGCCCAAGATGCTCGCGCTGGTCGTCGTCCTTCCGCTGCTGACCGTCTACACCGACATCACCGGCGTCCTCGGCGGCATGCTGATGGCCAAGACCCAGCTGGGGCTGAGCTATCGCGTCTTTCTCGACCGTCTCGACCAGGCGATCGTCCTCTCGACCTACCTGACAGGGGTGTTCAAGGCGCCGGTGTTCGCGATGGTCATCGCGCTGGTCGGCTGCTACCGCGGATTCCAGACCGCGGGCAGCGCCGACAGCGTCGGTCGGCAGACGACGATCTCGGTCGTCCAGGCGATCTTCCTGGTGATCGTCATCGACGCGCTGTTCTCCGTCGTCTTCAACTGGCTCGACCTCTGACACCATGGCCACGTCCGCCGCAGCCGCCGAAGCCGTCGTCGAGATCGAGCGACTCGTCACGCGCTTCGGTGACGCGGTCGTGCACGAGGACGTGAACCTGTCGGTGCGCCGGGGCGAGATCTTCGCGATCGTCGGAGGCAGCGGCTGCGGCAAGTCTACGCTGCTGCGGGAGGTGATCCTGCTGCAGGCGCCCGCGTCGGGCTCGATCCGGGTGTTCGGCCGCGAGGTGACCGGCATGAGCGACGAGCAGGCGCTGCCGCTGCGCCGTCGCTGGGGGGTCATGTTCGAGCGCGGCGCGCTGTTCAGCTCGCTCACCGTCACCGAGAACGTGGCGATGGTCCTGCATGAACACACGGAGCTCTCGCCGCGATTGACCCGCGAGATCGCCGCCCTGAAGATCGCCCTCACCGGATTGCCGGCCGATGCGGGTCCCAAATACCCGAACGAGCTCTCGGGCGGGATGCGCAAGCGCGCGGCGCTCGCCCGCGCGCTCGCGCTCGACCCGGAGCTGCTGTTCCTCGACGAGCCCACCGCCGGACTCGATCCGCTGAGCGCCAGCGGCATCGACGAGCTGGTGCGCGACCTCCGCGATGTCCTGGGACTGACGATCATGCTGGTGACCCACGACCTCGACCTCCTGTGGCGGGCGTCGGATCGGGTCGCGGTGCTGGGGCAGGGGCGCATCATCGGCACCGGCTCGATGACCGAGCTGTCGGAGCTCTCCGATCCCCTGGTTCGGGAGTACTTCTACGGACCGCGCGGACGAGCCGCGCGGGAGCAGGCATGGAAGCGAAAGTCAACTTCACCGTCGTAGGGATCTTCGTGCTGGCGCTGGGCGCCGCGCTGATCGGCGGGGTGCTGTGGCTGAGCAGCGGCAAGTACTACGGTCGCAGCTACTCGCTGTATCGGACCTACATGACCGAGTCGGTCGCCGGCCTCGAGCTGAACTCGCCGGTGAAATACCACGGCGTCGACGTCGGCTTCGTGCGCGAGATCAGGCTCGACCCCGCCAATGCGCAGCGGGTGGAGTTGACGCTGTCGATCCTGCGCGGGACGCCGATCAAGCGGGACACGGTGGCGGTGATGGGCGTCCAGGGCGTGACCGGCATCGCCTACGTCGAGCTCAATGGCGGCCGTCCGGATTCCGCCGCGCTGACGGCGGGTCCCGGCGAGGAGTTTCCGGTGATCGCGTCCGGAGCCTCGACGTTCGCGCGCCTCGACGGGGCGGTCACCTCGCTGATCGCGAGCATGACCCGGGCGAGCGACCAGCTGAATGTGCTGCTGAACCAGGACAACCTGCGCGCCGTCGCCAGCACGCTCGCCGACCTGCAGCAGGTATCGCGGACGCTCGCTGCACGCTCTGCGGCGATCGATGCCGGCCTCGCCGATCTGGCGCGCACCACGCGCAACACCGCCCGGGCCTCCGAGGCACTGCCGGCGCTCCTGCAGCGGATCGAGCGCAGTGCGGATTCGATCGACCGCATGGCCGATGCCGTCGCCGGCGCGGGGACCAGCGCGACGCGGACCCTCGACGGCACGCGGGCGGACCTCGAGCGCTTCACCAGCGTGGGACTGCCCGAAGTGCGCCAGCTGGTGAACGAGTTGCGCGATGTCGCCAGCACGCTGCAGGGCGTCAGCGTCGAAATCGAGCGCAATCCGAGCGTGCTGCTGTGGGGACGCCCGCCGGCCCGGCGCGGCCCCGGTGAGTGAACACGATGAACGACGATGCCCGAACCGACGATGGCAGGCTCTCACCTGTCGACCCCGCGATGAGTGCCCATCGACGCCTTGCTGCCGGCCGCCGGCGCCTGGCTGCACTGGCGCTGGCCACGCTGCTCGCGGGCTGCGCGGCGGTGCAGCCGCCGAAGTTCGAGGTCCAGACGCTCTATGTGCTGGCGGCCCAACCTCTGCCGAAGGCGGCGGCGCCGGTGCACGACGCGGTGATCGAGGTCACGACACCGCGTGCCTGGCCGGGCTTCGGCACCGCCCGGATCGCCTATGTCAGCCGGCCCTATGAAGTCGACTACTACGCGGCCAGCCGCTGGGCCGACACCCCGGCGCGGATGCTGCAGCCGCTGCTCGCGCGGGCGCTCGAGCAGACGGCAGGCTTCCGCGCGGTCGTCGTCGCACCGGGGATCGTGCCCGCCGATCTTCGGCTCGACACCGAGCTCGTGCGCCTCCAGCAGGATTTCACCGCGCGACCGAGCCGGATGGAAATCACCTTGCACGCGCAGCTCGTCGACGTCGGTGCAAAGCGCGTCATCGCCACCCGCGTATTCGACGAAGTCGAGGACGCACCGCACGAAGACGCCGACGGCGGCGTCGTCGCTGCGAATGCCGCCCTGCAGCGCCTGCTCGGGCAGGTCGCCGACTTCTGCATCGCCCAGGCGCGGCGGCGCTGACCCCGTTCGTCACCATCAGCGTCATCCTGAGGACGATGGGGCCGCAGCTGCACTGGATCGCGTGACCGCCGCCGACTGGGACGTCGTCGTCATCGGCGCCGGTGCCGCCGGGATGATGTGCGCGGCGCAGGCCGGCCAGCGGGGCCGGCGGGTGCTGCTGATCGAGCACCGCGATGTCGTCGGCGAGAAGATCCGGATCTCCGGCGGCGGCCGCTGCAATTTCACCAACGTCAACGCCGGGCCGGCGAGCTACCTGTCGCAGAACCCCGATTTCTGCCGTTCGGCCCTGTCGCGCTATACGCCCGCCCACTTCGTCGGCCTGGTCGACAGCTACGCCATCGCCTGGCACGAGAAGAAGCTCGGCCAGCTGTTCTGCGACCGCTCCGCGCTGGACATCATCGCCATGCTGAAGTCGGAATGCCAGCGTGGCGGCGTGCAGTGGCGGATGCCGTGTGCGGTGCAGGAGGTCGTCCGCGTCGGGGACCGCTTCGCGCTCGCCACCTCGCAGGGCGGCGTGCGCTGCGAATCGCTGGTGATCGCCACCGGTGGCCTCACCGTGCCCAAGATCGGTGCGACGCCTTTCGGATATCAAGTTGCCGAGGCGTTCGGGTTGGCGGTCGTCCCGACCCGCCCGGCGCTGGTGCCGCTCGCGTTTGCGCCCGATGCCCTTGCCCGCTACGGCGATCTGTCCGGAATCTCGGTCGACGCCGAGGTCGCCTTCGGCGACGCCCGGTTCCGGGAGAACCTGCTGTTCACCCACCGCGGCCTGTCGGGGCCGGCGATCCTCCAGATCTCGTCGTACTGGGATGGTCGCTCACCCATCGCCGTCGACCTGCTGCCGGGATTGGACGCCCTCGGCTGGCTGCGCGGGCAGGCGCGATCGGAGGCGAGGCTCGACAACGTCCTCGCCGAGCGCCTGCCGCGGCGCCTGGCGCAGCAGTGGTGCGCCGCGCACGACGCTCTGGTGCCGGTCCGAACGCTCTCCGATCCGCGGCTTCGCGCCATCGTCGCGCAACTGCATCGCTGGGAAGTGCTTCCCTCGGGCACCCTCGGCTACAACAAGGCCGAGGTCACGCTGGGCGGTGTGGACACGCGCGGCCTGTCCTCGAAGACGATGGCGGCGACGCATGTTCCCGGTCTCCATTTCATTGGCGAGGTCGTCGATGTCACCGGCTGGCTGGGAGGTTACAACTTCCAGTGGGCGTGGGCGTCGGGCCATGCCGCAGGGCAGGCGGCTTAGGACGGGGCAGCGCCCCGGGACGCCAGACCGCGAATCAGGGCACCGGGATGGCGGCGCCGATGAAGCGATCGCGTCCGGCCGCCTTGGCGCGGTACAGGGCCGCATCGGCCTGCTGGACCCAGTCCTCGACATCGGACATGTCGATCATCGCCTCGGCCGCCCCGAGGCTCGCAGTGCAGTGCGCGTCCGGCGCCCCGTCGACGATCATGGCGTCGAGGCGGTGACGGATGCGGCCGGCGATGGCTTCGACCGCAGGCAGTTGCAGTTCCGGAAGAACCAGCAGGAACTCGTCGCCGCCATAGCGGGCGACCACGTCGGTGCTGCGGCAGGCTGCGCGCAGGACCTCCGCAATCGCGCGCAGCACCGCGTCGCCGGCAGGGTGCCCGTAGCGATCGTTGATGTTCTTGAAATGGTCGATGTCCAGGATGACCAGCACCGCCGGCCGCCCGCTGCGGCGAAAGCGCTGGAGCTCCACCTCGGCCAGCGCGAAACCCTGGCGGCGGTTCGCCAGTCCCGTCAGCGCGTCGGTGCGGCCCAGGACGTCGAGCCGCCGGTTCGCCCGCGCGAGCTCGGACGCGAGCATGTAGGTGACGCTGCTGATCGCGATGGGAAAGACGATCAGCAACGGCATGCAGCCGACGACGACCGATAGCGGCGTCGCCAGGTCGACCGGAAAGCCCAGCGCGGTCGAGGTCAGCGCGCAGGTCGCGGCCAGGACGGCCGACGCCGGCAGCAGCAGCGCCGGGCCACCCGACAGGATCTTGTCGACCGACAGCATGGTCGCGAGAAGCACGCTGGCAAGGGGATTGAAGCGCATCGCGGCAATCCAGATGCCACCCAGCGCGGAATCGACCAGCTGGTTCCTGAACTCGGCCCGCCGCGGCGTCGCGCTTCGTCGCGCGAGCAGCCAGGCCGCATGCGGCCAGACGAATCCGTCGGCGACCAGGAGCAGCCACCAGCCCGGCGACTGCCGGTGCAGCCGCAGCACCGAGGCGACGCAGATGAATCCGACCGCCAGGCCCAGCGTGCGCATCCGGTGGACCGTTTCCACGTACGCGAGCTCGCGCCCGTGCTCCGTGCCGGCGGTCCGTGGCGGCGCGCTCGATCCGTCCAGGCGCTCGTGGACCGGAAGTGACGGGCGACGGCAGGGATTGGTCGCTTCAGTGAGCGAAATTTCCGGCATCCGACCGACGCGGCAATTTGCTTGCCAGCGCCAACGTCACAAAACGATCACGCGGCATTCATCGCCACGTAACCGGGTCCGCGTGCAATGGCGCCGCATTCCGACACCATTGCAAGGGGATCACGATGAAACGCCAACGGCTTCTGTCTTCCGCATCTCGCCTCTCCGCCGTCGCCGGAGCGCTCTGTCTCGCAGGCAGCGCGGGCCTGCCGACGACCGCTTTCGCGGCACGCGACCCGTCGCCGGCCGCGACGCCGATCGAGCACGTCGTCGTCATATTCCAGGAGAACGTCTCGTTCGATCACTACTTCGCGACCTATCCGGTCGCGATGAATCCCGCGGGCGAGCCGCGCTTCGGCGCCGCCCGGGGAACGCCCTCCGTCAACGGCCTCGGCACGCTGGTCGGCGGGGCGCCTTCGGGGGTGCTGCTGACCGGCAACCCGAATGCGAACAATCCGGCCAACGGCGCCGCCGCGATCAATCCTTTCCGTCTGGACCGCAGCCAGGCCTCGACCTGCGACCAGGATCACAACTACGGTCACGAGCAGCTGGCGTTCGATCGGGGGCTGATGGATTTCTTCCCGGGCAGCGTCGGCGTCGGCGGCAGCGCCTATTGCGCCGGGACCAACGCCTGGGGCAGGGACAAGGGCCTGGTCATGGGCTACTACGACGGCAATACGGTCGCGGCGCTGTGGAACTATGCCCAGCACTTCGCGATGAGCGACAACTCGTACGGTACGACCTTCGGGCCTTCGACGCCCGGCGTGCTGAACCTCGTCGCCGGCAACACCTACCCCGCGACCCTCACCGGTTCGTCACCCAAGGTCGTGACGGCGAGCGGACCGGTCGCCGCCAACGGCACCGGAACGCTGGTCGGCGACCTCGACCCGACCGGCGACCTGTGCTCCAAGGACGCCACCGTCCAGCTCGGGGGCAGGAACATCGGCGACCTGCTCTCGGCCCGGGGTGTCACCTGGGGCTCGTTCATGGGTGGCTTCGACCTCACGCTGCGCAACGCCGATTCGAGCACCGGCTGCGACCGGCAAAGCCCGGCGACCGCAGCCAACGGCGGCCCGACCCGCGACTACATTCCGCACCACGCGTTCTTCCAGTACTGGGCGTCGACGCTCAATGCGCAGCACACGCGCCCGGCGTCCGTGGCGGAAATCGGGCACGACGGGGCGGCCAACCACGAATACGACCTCCACGACTTCTTCGATGCGCTCGCGGCCGGCAACATGCCCGCGGTCAGCTTCCTCAAGGCGCCTGCCTATGCGGACGGTCACGCCGGCTATTCCGATCCGCTGCTCGAGCAGGCATTCCTCGTCGACACCATCAACGCGATCATGAAATCGCCCTACTGGAAATCGACTGCGATCGTGATCGCCTACGACGACTCGGACGGCTGGTACGACCACCAGGCGGGCCCCATCGTCAATGGCTCCGCAGTGGCGAACGCCGGCGACACCAGGAACAGCGATCAGCTGAACGCGCCGGGTCGCTGCGGCAACAGGGCGATGCTCGCTGACGACAACGGCAATCCGATCGCGGGCCGCTGCGGCTACGGCCCTCGGCTGCCGCTGATGGTGATCTCGCCCTACGCCAAGGCGAACTTCGTCGACGGCACGCTGACCGACCAGAGCTCGATCCTGCGCTTCATCGAGGACAACTGGCGCACCGGCAGGATCGGCGGCGGGTCGTTCGACGTCGATGCGGGTCCGCTGACGAACATGTTCGACTTCAACCGGCACGCCGACGAGGGAAGGACGCTCCTGCTCGACCCCGCCACCGGCGAGCCGGTGCAGGACTAGGCGCAGCGTCCGCGCAATCGCTGATCGCGAAACGGGTGGGCTGGCGTCGCCGCGCGCGGCCCTTCCCCGCTTCAGTCGGCGGCAGCGCCGCTCACCTCCGGGCTCGCGCAATGGCACTCCAGCGCGAGCACCCGTGCGGGCGGCAGGTTGGCCCACACGATGTCGCTTGCGCGCTCCATGAAACCGGGCAGCGTCGCAAGGCCGCGCGCGCGCAGGTCATAGGTGTACTGGATCACCGTGCCCCCCACCGGCAGCAGCGTCCACCACTGGGCGACGATCGCGGCCGCCACGCTGGGCGGCAACGAGCGCAACGGCAGGCTGGAGACGATCGCGTCGATCGGGTGACCCGGCGGCAGGAGGTCGGCGAGGCGGGCCGCATCGCCCTGCAGCACGCGCACGCCGGGAAAGCGCGAGCGCAGGTAGCGGACGAAGCGGGCGGAGCGCTCGATGACCACGAGGCGCCTCGGCGCGATGCCGTCGTTGAGCAGTGCCTGCGTCACCGCGCCCGTCCCCGCGCCGAGCTCGACGACCAGCCCGTCGCGATGCCTGGGAACACCGGCCGCCATGCGCGTCGCCAGCCGGCTGGAGCTGGGCCAGATGGCGCCGATCGCCGCCGGCTGCTTGATCAGCTCCCGGGCGAACAGCCACGACTCGGAGGCACGCAATACACGGGCGAGCCCGCGTGCGAGCGGGCGATGAGCATTCACCGGCATCAATGGGGTTCTCCGGATTCGATCCTACAACGAAATCCCGGGGGCGGCCAAAGCTTCGCAAGCGGCGCGACCGACGCCGCCCCCGCGACATGTCATCATGCACGGGTCGGTCCGCACGCAGCGGGCTCCCGCAGCGCCTAAGGTTGATGTGTGAACTGTTCGCCCTGTCGACCCGGATTCCCACCGAGGTCCGGTTTTCGTTCGAGGCCTTCTCCCGCAGGGGAGGCCTCGGCGGGCGCAACAAGGACGGATGGGGTGTCGCCTATTACCAGGGGAACGACATCCGGCTGCTGAAGGAGCCGGCGCCCGCCGCCGACAGCGCGTGCGTGCGTTTCCTGCAGGAGCATCCGTTCGCATCGTCGATCGTCGTCAGCCATGTCCGCAGGGCGACCCAGGGCGTGCCGTCGATGGGCAACACCCAGCCGTTCGCCCGCGAGCTCGGCGGGCGCATGCACGTGTTTGCGCACAATGGCGACCTCGATCCGGCGGCGCTTCGATCGCGCCTGCGACTCGGGGCCTGGCACCCGGTGGGCGACACCGATTCCGAATATGCGTTCTGCGCGCTGCTCGAGCTTCTGGCGCCCCTGTGGCGTGTGGCCGAGACGCCGGCACTCGAAGCGCGGCGCGAGGTCGTGCTGCGGTTCGCGGCGATGGCGCGCGCGCTGGGTCCGGCGAACTTCATCTATGCCGACGGCGACGCATTGTTCGTCCACGGCCATCGCAGGATGCACGGCGACGGACTCGCACCGCATCCGCCGGGATTGCACGTGCTTTCGCGGCATTGCGCGGGGGACCCCGGGGCGTGGCATGCGGACGGCGTCAGCGTCGCGGCCCGCGCCCATCAGGACGTATTGCTCGCGGCGAGCGTGCCGCTGACCGACGAGCCAGGCTGGCGCGCGCTCGCCGAGGGCGAGCTCGTCGTCGCTCGCGCCGGGCAGGTCGCCACGAGCCCGACCATCGCGCCGCTGTCACGGTGACCCCGGCGCTGCGGATGCAAGGAGAAGACCGATGACAGCTTCCGTCGAACTCGAGCAGCAGGAGGACTTCCATTTCGCGATCCGCTTCGGCGGCTCGATTCCGACGCTCGACGCCGACGAGTCCCCGCCGCTGGGCAAGGGTGCAGGGCCGACGCCGGTCCAGCTCCTTGCGGCGGCGGTCGGCAACTGCCTTTCCGACAGCCTGCTGTTCGCGTTGCGAAAGTTCAAGCAGGCGCCCGAGCCGATCCGCACTTCCGTGGACACGACCGTCGGGCGCAACGCGGAAAACCGGCTGCGCGTCCAGCGCATTGCCGTGCGCCTGACCCTCGGCGCGCCTGCGTCTGCGCTCGAGCACCTCGACCGCGCGCTGGCGCAGTTCGAGGCGTTCTGCACGGTCGCGGAGAGCGTGCGGCAGGG
>JBLMVY010000320.1:0-9265 GCA_050256935.1 Candidatus Levyibacteriota bacterium
CGACCGCGCGCCGCGGCCGGCCCCCGGCGAGCTGCAGCCGCTCGGCGGGGCTGCCGGCGGGGAACGAGATGCGGGAATGCGCGAAGTGCCTCGCGGCGATGCCCGCGCCTTTCCCGGCCGAAAACACCAGCCGTCCATGCGGCAGGTCGATCGCGTCGCCCGGGAGCTCGCACGCATAGGGCGGCGGCGCCGGGTCGTGGACGACGATGCGCCCGCGGTGCAGCGAGACCTCCGAGTCCGCGTGCGCGATGCGCAGTTCGGGCGAGGCGTCCGGCGCGCAGAGCTGGCGCAGCAGCTCGGCGAGACGTCGCGCCGACGGCGCGGGGAGACCGCATTCGCGCAGGAACCAGCGCAGGAGGTTGCGCGCGCGCCGCGCCGGGAGCGCCGCCAGCGCCGCGCGATCGAGCGTCCCGGCGTCGAGGGCAGCCTGCGCGTCGATCTGCGCGAGATCGTCGGCGAGCAGCGCGGCCTCGGCTTGCAGCGCGGCCGCGCGCAGCAGCGTGCCCGGATATCCCGGCGCGATCTCGCGCAGCGCGGGGACGACGCGAAGCCGCAGCGCGTTGCGGCGATGCGCAGGCTCGGCGTTGCTCTCGTCGTCGACGTAGGCGAGGCCGCGCCCGGCGACATAGGCATCGATGTCGGCGCGCGGCAGCGCGAGCAGGGGGCGCAGCCACAGGAACCGGTCGTCCGTCTGCGCGGGGGGCATCGCGGCGAGGCCGCGGGGGCCGGAGCCGCGCAGCAGCTGCAGCAGCAGCGTCTCGGACTGGTCGTCGGCGTGGTGGGCGAGGAGCACCGCGGCGGCGCCGAACTCGTGCGCCGCGGCGCGAAGCGCGGCGTAGCGCGCCGTGCGCGCCAGGGCCTCGAGGCTCGCGCGTGGCCTGCGCTCGATCGCGACCTCGCGAATCGCGATCTCGACGCCCAGCGCGGCGCAGGTCGCTGCGCAGAAATCGCGCCAGCGATCGGCGTTGGCGGACAGCCCGTGGTGGACGTGAATCGCGACGATCCGGGCGCCGGCGGTCGGGGCGCAAGCGAGCGCCGCGTCGAGCAGGGCGATCGAATCCCGGCCGCCGGACAGGGCGAGCGCGACGACGCCTCCGCCGGGAACGGCGTCGGCGAGCGCCGACGCGACGAGGGACCGCAGGCGATCGCTCGGCCGCGGTCCGGCCGGCCCGGCTTCAGCCGGCGGGGATCTCCTTGAACCGCCCATAGGCCAGGATCTTGTCTTCGCGCGCCTCGAGCAGGGCATCGAGCGACTGCTCCTGCAGCTGGCGCAGCACCTCGGTCAGCGCCTTCTTCAGTGCGACCATCATGGCTGCGTGATCGCGGTGCGCGCCGCCCAGCGGTTCGTTGACGACCTTGTCGATCAGGCCGAGCTGCTTCAGGCGCCCGGCGGTGATGCCCAGCGTCTCGGCGGCCTCGGCCGCGTGCTCGGCCGACTTCCAGAGGATCGACGCGCAGCCTTCGGGCGATATCACCGAGTACGTCGCGTACTGGAGCATCAGCGTGACGTCGCCGATCGCGATCGCCAGCGCGCCGCCCGAGCCGCCCTCGCCGATGACCGTGGTGATCACCGGCACGCGCAGGCCCGCCATCTCGTAGAGATTGCGGCCGATGGCCTCCGACTGTCCGCGCTCCTCGGCGCCGATGCCGGGATAGGCGCCGGGCGTGTCGACGAAGGTGAACAGCGGCAGGCCGAACTTCTCGGCGAGCTTCATCAGGCGCAGCGCCTTGCGGTAACCCTCCGGCCGCGGCATGCCGAAATTGCGGTGGATCTTCTCCTTGGTGTCGCGGCCTTTCTGCTGGCCGATGACCATGCACGGCGCGCCGTTGAAGCGCGCGAGCCCCCCGACGATCGCCGGGTCGTCGGCGTAGGCGCGATCGCCGTGCAGCTCGCGGAACTCGCTGAACATGCCGTTGATGTAGTCCAGCGTGTACGGACGCTGGGGATGGCGCGCGACCTGCGCGATCTGCCACGCGGACAGCTTGCCGTAGATGTCCTTGGTGAGCTGCTGGCTCTTCTTGGTCAGCCGCGAGATCTCGTCGGAGATGTCGACGGCGGAGTCCTCGTGGACGTAGCGCAGCTCTTCGATCTTCTGCTGCAGCTCGGCGATCGGCTGCTCGAAGTCGAGAAATGTCTGCTTCATGGGCACGGTGGGGTCCTCAGGTGCGCGAATCATAGCGCAATCGCCCCGGCCCGCCCGGGGGCGCGCCCGGAAGGGGAGATCCCGGCGAATCTATAATGGACGCCCTTTCGGAGGAGAGTGCATGGCGACGCATCGCATCGCCGTCATCCCGGGTGACGGCATCGGCAAGGAGACGGTTCCCGAGGGCCTGCGGGCGCTCGAGAAGGCGGCCGCGAAATTCGGCATCGCGCTGGAGTTCGCGCATTTCGACTGGAACTGCGACCGTTACGTCCGCACCGGCAGCATGATGCCGGACGACTGGTTCGAGACGCTCTCCGGCTTCGAGGCGATCTTCTACGGCGCCGTCGGCTGGCCCGCGACCGTTCCCGACCATGTGTCGCTGTGGGGCTCGCTGATCCAGTTCCGGCGCCGTTTCGACCAGTACGTGAACCTCCGGCCCTGCCGGCTGATGCCGGGGATCGCGACGCCTCTGGCCAACCGCAAGCCGGGCGACATCGACTTCGTCGTCGTGCGCGAGAACACCGAGGGCGAGTATTCGTCGGTCGGCGGCCGCATGTTCGAGGGCACCGACCGCGAGATGGTCACCCAGCAGTCGGTGTTCACGCGCAAGGGCGTCGATCGCATCCTCAGGTACGCGTTCGAGCTCGCGAAGACCCGCCCGGCGCGCCACCTGACGTCGGCGACCAAGTCCAACGGGATCTCGATCACCATGCCCTACTGGGACGAGCGCTTCAAGGCGATGTCCGCGCAGTATCCGGACATCCGCGTCGACCAGTTCCACATCGACATCCTGAGCGCGCATTTCGTGCAGCGGCCGCAGTACTTCGACGTCGTCGTCGGCTCGAACCTGTTCGGCGACATCCTCTCGGACCTGGGGCCCGCGGTGTGCGGGACGATCGGCATCGCGCCTTCGGCCAACATCAATCCCGAGCGCAGCCATCCTTCGCTGTTCGAGCCGGTCCATGGATCCGCTCCCGACATCGCCGGCAAGGGGATCGCCAATCCGATCGGCCAGATCTGGTCCGGCGCGCTGATGCTCGATTTCCTCGGTCATCCCGCGGCCGCGGCTGCGATCGTGGGCGCGATCGAGCGAGTGCTCGCCGATCCATCGGCGCCGCGCACGCCGGACATCGGCGGCAAGGCGCGGATGGAGGACGTCGGGCGCGCAATCGCCGCCGCGATCTGATATTTGTGGGAAGATAGCGGCTTCAAGCGACCGTCGCTGCAACTTCATTCGCGCCGGTCGAACCGCAGGGGACAACAACATGCTGATCGGCATTCCTCGCGAGACGCGACCGGGAGAGACCCGTGTCGCGGCTACGCCGGAGACCGTCAAGAAGCTTTGCGCGAGTGGCAAGCACGAGGTCGTCGTCGAGGCCGGCGCCGGCGTTGCGAGCAACATCCCGGATGCCGATTACCAGGCGGCCGGCGCGAGGATCGGCAGCGCCGCCGACGCGCTGGGGGCCGCGCTGGTGCTGAAGGTGCGGGCGCCGGCGGGCGACGAACTGTCGCGTCTGGCGCGCGGTGCCGCGCTCATCGGCATGCTCGACCCGTTCGATGCCGCCGGCATCGAGGCGCTCGCCCGCGCGGGGGTCACCGGCTTCGCGCTCGAGCGCCTGCCGCGGATCACGCGCGCGCAGTCGATGGACGTGCTCTCGTCGCAGGCGAACATCGCCGGCTACAAGGCGGTGATCCTCGCCGCGAACGAATACGGCAGGTTCATGCCGATGCTGATGACCGCCGCCGGCACCGTCAAGGCGGCGCGCGTGCTGATCCTCGGCGTCGGCGTCGCAGGGCTGCAGGCGATCGCGACCGCCAAGCGGCTGGGCGCGGTCATCGAGGCCTCCGACGTGCGGCCTTCGGTGAAGGACCAGGTCGAGTCGCTGGGCGGCAAGTGGGTCGACGTACCCTACGAGACCGACGAGGAGCGACAGATCGCCGAGGGCGTCGGCGGCTACGCGCGTCCGATGCCCCCGGCGTGGATGCAGCGCCAGGCGGGCATCATCGCCGAGCGCTGCCGGCAGATGGACATCGTGATCACGACCGCGCTGATCCCCGGGCGGCCGGCGCCGAAGCTCGTCAGGGCACAGACGGTGGCGACGATGAAGCCCGGCGCGGTGATCGTCGACCTCGCGGTGGAGCAGGGCGGGAACGTCGAAGGCTCCGAGGCGGGCAAGGTCGTGGTGAAGGACGGCGTCAAGCTCGTCGGCCTCGCCAACCTCGCGGCGCTGGTCCCGGCCGACGCCTCGGCGCTCTATGCGCGCAACGTCCTCAACTTCCTCGCGCTGTCGCTGAACCTCAAGAGCGGCGATTTCGCGCTCGCCCGCGACGACGAGATCGTCCAGGCGACCCTCGTCTGCGACAATGGCTCGGTGGTGACCAAGGCCTGACCCGGCGCCATTGCCGGGAACGTGAATTCTGGAGAGCTTCGATGACAGCTGGCGTCGATCCCGTCGTGATGTACCTGCTCGTTTTCGTGCTGGCGATCTTCGTCGGCTATCACGTGGTCTGGAGCGTGACGCCGGCGTTGCACACGCCCCTGATGTCGGTGACCAATGCGATTTCCGCGATCGTCCTGGTCGGCGCGATGCTCGCTGCCGGGCCGGCGGCGTTCGACTGGGGCGGATGGGTGGGCGTCGTCGCGGTCGTCCTGGCCTCGATCAACGCCTTCGGCGGTTTCCTGGTCACGCAGCGCATGCTCGAGATGTTCAAGCGCAAGGAGCCGGGCGCGAAATCCGGCGGCAAGCACTGACGCGAGAGCACGGAGACGGGGAAATGGACAGGCCATCCTGGGAGGGGCCCGTGGAGAGAGCAGCACCGGCCGGCAGGCCGCATGGAGAGAGGCGATGAGCGTCAATCAGGTCGCGCTGTCGTACCTCGTCGCATCGGTCTTTTTCATCCTCGCGCTGAAGGGGCTCTCGCACCCGTCGACCGCGCGCCGGGGCAACCTGTTCGGCATCGCCGGGATGACCATCGCGGTCGTCGTCACGCTGGCGCTCGTCTACCGCAATACCGGGAACATCGGCATGATCATCGCCGGCATCGCCGTCGGCGGCGTCATCGGCGCGATCATCGCGCGGCGCGTGCAGATGACGCAGATGCCCGAGCTCGTCGCGGCATTCCACTCGCTGGTGGGGCTCGCCGCCGTGCTGATCGCGATCTCGGCGATCCACGATCCCGCGGCATTCGGTCTCCACGTGCCGATCCCGTCGGGGAACCGGCTGGAGCTCTTCATCGGCACCTTCATCGGCGCGATCACGTTCTCGGGCTCGGTCATCGCGTTCGGCAAGCTGTCGGGAAGGATCCGCAGCGCGCCGGTGGTGTTCGCGGGCCAGCACATGCTGAACCTCGCGCTGGCCATCGCGATGATCGGCTTCGGCATCTGGTTCTTCCTGTCGCCGGACGAGTCGAAGTGGACGCCCTACATCGTGATGACGGCGATCGCGTTCCTGCTGGGCGTGCTGATCATCATCCCGATCGGCGGCGCCGACATGCCGGTCGTGATCTCGATGCTGAACAGCTACTCCGGCTGGGCGGCGGCGGGCATCGGCTTCTCGCTCAACAACCCGATGCTGATCGTCGCCGGGTCGCTGGTCGGAAGCTCGGGCGCGATCCTGTCGTACATCATGTGCAAGGCGATGAACCGGTCGTTCTTCAACGTGATCCTCGGCGGCTTCGGCGCCGAGCCCGGCGCGGTCGCGGCCGGCGCGGAGCAGAAGACCGTCAAGTCGGGCTCCGCCGACGACGCGGCCTTCGTCATGGGCAACGCCGAGAGCGTGATCATCGTCCCCGGCTACGGCCTCGCCGTCGCGCGGGCGCAGCACGCGGTCAAGGAGATGGCCGAGAAGCTGCGCGCCAAGGGGGTCAACGTCCGCTACGCGATCCATCCGGTCGCCGGCCGGATGCCGGGGCACATGAACGTGCTGCTCGCCGAGGCCGAGGTGCCCTACGACCAGGTCTTCGAGATGGAGGACATCAACAGCGAGTTCGGCAACACCGACGTCGCGCTGATCCTCGGCGCCAACGACGTGGTCAATCCGCTCGCCGAGCAGAAAGGCAGCCCGATCTACGGGATGCCGATCCTCGAGGCGCACAAGGCGCGCACGGTCATCGTCAACAAGCGCTCGATGGCGGCGGGCTACGCCGGCCTCGACAATCCTCTGTTCTACATGGACAAGACGATGATGGTCTTCGGCGACGCGAAGAAGGTCGTCGAGGACATCGTCAAGGCGATCGACTGACGGCAGGGCGGCCGGCGCGCGACCGGGGCGGCGCGCTCCGCTAGAATGCCGGCGCGGCCCGGGGCCGCCTGGGGCGTTTCCCTTCCGTGTCCGGTCCGCTCTCCCACCTGACGATCCTCGACCTGTCCCGCGTGCTCGCGGGACCCTGGTGCACGCAGCTCTTCGCCGATCTCGGCGCGACGGTCATCAAGATCGAGCGACCGGGAACGGGCGACGACACGCGCGCCTGGGGGCCCCCGTTCCTGAAGGATCGCGCGGGCAACGCCACCGCCGAGGCCGCGTACTACCTCTCCTGCAATCGCGGCAAGCAGTCGGTCGCGATCGACTTCACCCGGCCCGAGGGTCGCGACCTGGTGCTCTCGCTCGCCCGCGGTTGCGACGCGCTGGTCGAGAACTTCAAGGTCGGCGGGCTCGCGAAATACGGGCTCGACTATCCGCGGGTTGCCGCGGTCAATCCGCGGCTCGTCTATGCGTCGGTCACCGGATTCGGCCAGGACGGTCCCTATGCGGAACGCGCCGGCTACGACTTCATCATCCAGGGGATGTGCGGATTCATGAGCGTCACCGGCGAGCGCGATGACCTCCCCGGCGGCGGGCCGCAGAAGGCAGGGGTGGCGATCACCGACCTGATGACCGGGATGTACACGACCGTGGCGATCCTCGCGGCGCTCGCGCACCGCGACCGGACCGGCGCCGGGCAACGGATAGACGCCTGCCTGTTCGATTCCGCGGTCGCGATGATGTCGGTCCTCAACATGAACTACCTGGTGAGCGGCGTGGCGCCGAAGCGTGCGGGCAATGCGCATCAGAACATCGTGCCCTACCAGGTGTTCGCATGCGCCGACGGTCATCTGATCCTGGCCGTCGGCAACGACGCGCAGTTCGCGCGCTTCTGCGACATCGCGGGGACGCCCGGCTGGGCGCGCGATCCGCGCTTCGCCACCAATGCGGAGCGCGTGCGCAATCGCGATGCGCTGGTGCCGATGATCGAGACGGTCATGCGCGGCCGGTCGCAGCGCCACTGGCTGGCGGCGCTCGAAGGCGCAGGCATACCCGGCGGGCCGATCAACGGCATCGACCAGGTGTTCGCCGATCCGCAGGTCGTCGCCCGCGGCATGCGCTTCGACCTCCCCCACCCGCTCGCGGGCACGGTCCCGCAGGTGGGCCCGCCGTTTCGCCTGTCGGCGACCCCGCCGTCCCCCGCCGCCGCGCCCCCGCTCCTGGGCGAGCATACGGCCCCGGTGCTGCAGCAGCGGCTGCGCATCGACGCGCAAAGGCTCGAGGATCTCGCCGCGCGCGGCATCGTCGGCCTGCGCCGGTGCGCCGACGCCGCCACGGCCGGTGGCGACGGCGCCCGAGGAGCGCGTTGACGATGGGCAACGGCATCACGCACAAGCCTGCATTCTGGGTCGTCTACGCGCTGGTCTCGCTGGCGGCGCTCGCCGTGGCCCTGCGGTTGTTCCCGCTCGCCATCCCCATCGTCAATCTGGACGTCACGATGTCGCGCGGGGAGGCCGTGGCTGCGGCTCGTGCACTCGCCGCCAGGCTGAAGCTCGCGCCCGCCGATGCGCGCTCGGCAGTGCGCTTCGACCACGATTCGGAGGCGCAGAACTACATCGAGCTCGAAGGCGGCGGCAAGAGCGCGTTCGCGCGCCTGACCCGCGGCGGCGCCTATGCGCCCTACTGGTGGGAGGTGCGCCTGTTCAAGCTCGGCGCGATCGACGAGACCGTGATCCGGATTCGACCCGACGGCAGGCCCGACGGATTCCAGCGGCGCCTGCCCGAGACCTACGTGCGCGATCCTGCGCACAAGGCGCTCGACGAGGCGCAGGCGCGGGCCATCGCCGAACGGGAGGCGCAGGACCAGCTCCACGTCGACCTCGCGGCTTACCGCTTCCTCGAGCACTCGCAGCAGACACAGCCCGGCGGGCGCGTCGATCACGCCTTCACCTACGAGCGCCCGGAGGCGCTGGGCGACGCCCGCATGCGCCTGCGCCTGATCGTCTCCGGAGACGAGCTCACGGGCGTCACCCCTTTCGTGCACGTTCCCGAGTCCTTCGACCGGCGCTTCGCCGAAATGCGCAGCGCCAACAACCTGATCGCGAACCTCGCCGCACTGTCCGCCGGAATCCTCTACGGCATCGGCGGTTGTGTCCTCGGCGTGCTGTGGCTGGCGCGAAGGCACTGGCTGGAGTGGAAGCCTGCGCTCGTCGCCGGGCTCGTCGTCGGCAGCCTGCTCGCCCTCGCATCGCTCGCCTCGGCGCCGACGGCGTGGTTCAGCGTCGACACCACGCAGACGGTCGCGACCTTCTGGGCGAGGCAGGCCGGGACCGCGGCGCTGATCGCGGTGGCCGGCGGGCTCGCCTATGCGCTCACGTTCATGGCCGCGGAGAGCCTGTCGCGGCGCGCATTCCTGCACCAGCCCCAGCTGTGGCGGCTGTGGTCGCGCGAGGCCGGCGCGACGCGGCAGGTGGCGGGACGCACGCTCGGCGGCTACCTGTTCGTTCCGATCGACCTCGCGCTGATCGCGGCGTTCTACTACGCGACCAACCGCTGGCTCGGCTGGTGGCAGCCCTCCGAAGTCCTGACCGATCCGAACATCCTCGGCTCGTCGGTGCCTGCGGCGACGCCGATCGCCATCGCCCTGGAAGCGGGGTTCATGGAGGAGTGCGTGTTCCGCGCGATACCCCTGTCGCTGGGCGCGTTGATCGGTGCGCGCTACGGCCGCCGCGGCCTGGGCATCGCGATCGCCGTCGTGCTCCAGGCGGTGGTGTTCGGCAGCGCGCACGCCAACTATCCGGGCCTTCCGGCGTACTCGCGACCGGTCGAGCTCTTCCTGCCGTCGATCGCCTGGGCGCTGATCTTCCTGCGCTTCGGGCT
>JBLMVY010000321.1:0-7654 GCA_050256935.1 Candidatus Levyibacteriota bacterium
AAGCGTGAAGACGAAGTATTTCTGCAGCGCATGGGCAATGAACATGATGCCCAGCGCCGCGCGCAGAAGGAGCGCGGCGGCGTCGATGCGACGGTCGGGTGACATGATCGGTTCCTGGGGCGATGCGTCGTGGCGACGCGATGACCGGATGATGCGCCTTGACCCAATATGGATAAATGGTGTATCCGTCAATGCATCATTGCGTGAATCGCAATAATCATGGACCGATTCCAGGCCATTGCCGCCTTCGCCAAGGTCGTCGAGTCCGGAAGCTTCGCCCGGGCGGCCGACCGCATGGGCGTATCGGTGTCGGCGATCTCCCGCCAGGTTGCCGATCTGGAGGCGCATCTGGGGGCCCGCCTGCTCAATCGCACGACGCGCAGGCTGTCGCTCACCGAAAGCGGGAGCGTCTATTACGAGCGCTGCGTGCAGCTCCTCGCCGACCTCGAGGAAGCCGAGGAGGCCGTTTCGTCGACGGCGGTCGTGCCCCGCGGCACGCTCCGGCTCACCGCGGCGACCGGTTTCGGCAGCGGCTATCTCGCCTCGGCAATCGCCGAGTTTCGCGAGCGGCATCCGCAGCTGCGCTTCGACATCCTGCTCTCCGATCGCGCCGTCGACCTCGTCGACGAGGGACTCGACCTCGCGGTCCGCATCGGGGAGATCGGCAGCCAGGCATTGATCGGGCGCCGGGTCGGGGTCTCGCGGATGGTGTGCTGTGCGTCGCCATCGTATGTCGAGCGCAACGCGCCTTTGCGCAGCCCCGAGGATCTCGCTGCGCACGCCTGCCTCACCTACGCGTATTCGTCGATCGGCAACCAGTGGGGCTTCACCGATGCGGCGGGCGGCCTGCACGAGGTGCGGGTATCGGGGCCCGCGCAAGCGAACAACGGCGCGATGCTCGCGGCGCTCGCGGTGGCCGGCGCGGGCATCATCCTCGAGCCCGATTTCATCGTTGCCGCCGACGTGCGCGCGGGTCGCCTGGTCCGGCTGCTGCCCGAGTACGCGGCGCCCTCGATCGGCATCCACGCCATCTACCCCAGCCGCAGGCACCTGTCGGCCAAGGTCCGCGCGTTCGTCGATTTCCTCGCGGCGCGATTCGCCCGCGAGCCGGCATGGCGCCTGCCGGCCCCGGAAACCGCGCAGGGCTAGGGCAGCTGGATCTTGCCTCCGCCGCCCAGGGGTCCCCCGGGCGGCAGCGACGCGCCGGCGGGCGGCAGGACGATCGACGACGACGCCTGGCGGCGCATCTCCTGGAGCTCGCGCATCGCGCGCTCGATGCCGGCCTTCGTCGCCTCGGCATACCCGGCGACGGCCTCGGCCAGCGTTCGCGCCTCGATGTCGAAGCTGATCGGCAGCGGGCCCATGTTGGTCATCAGCTGCGCTTCGCCCTGGAACAGCGGCGGGCGCGTGGCGTCGGGGCTGCCGTCGCTCGTGACGGGCGTCAGCACGCGCAGCGTGCCGATCTTCCGGTCGGTATAGATCTCTTCGCGATACAAGGAGGCTGCATCCATCGCCGCCTCGGATCCGCGCGTGCCAAGTTCTGGAGTCATTTTCGATTTCCCTCGCAGGTCGTTGTCGGCATCTAGCCTAATGGATGTCGGGATTGCGCAGCAACCTCGCACGGAGCGCGATTCTCGTTGACGATCGCGGGGCGGGCAGCCTAGCATCGCGGCCTGGCCAGCCCCCATCGGAGACGGAGTCGATCATGCGCATGCTCAAAATTCTACTTTGCACCGTGGTTGCGGCGTCCGCGCTGCCGGCGATGGCAGACACCTGGCCTTCGCATCCGGTCAAGATCGTCGTGCCCTTCGCCGCAGGCGGGCCGGCCGACGTCTACGCCCGCTACCTCGGCCAGCGTCTCGAGAAGACGCTCGGACAGCCGTTCGTCGTCGAGGACAAGCCCGGCGGCGGCTCGGTCGTCGGCACCGAGATCGTCCATCAGAGTGCCCCCGACGGCTACACGCTGCTGATGATGTCCAACACGCACACCGTCAACGAATCGCTGATGCCGAACAAGCCGTTCAAGCTGATGCGCGACTTCGTGCCGGTGGCGCCGGTCAACTACTCCGACCTCGTCCTGGTCGTGAATCCGAAGGTCCCGGTGAAGACCCTCGGCGACCTGATCGCGCTGGCGAAGAAGGAGCCGGGCAAGCTCAACTTCGCGTCGTCGGGCCCCGGCACGCCCTATCACATGGCGGGCGAGCTCTTCAACGCGATGGCCCACGTCAACATCGTTCACGTCCCGTACAAGGGCAGCTCGGGCGCGCGCACCGGCGTGATCGGCGGGCAGGTCGAGATGATGTTCGACGCCGTCACGGTGATGAACGAGCAGGTGAAGGCGGGCAGGGTGCGCGCGCTCGCGACCACCGGCAAGCTGCGCTCGGCGGTCATGCCCGACGTGCCGACGGTGTCCGAGGCAGGCGTCCCCGGCTACGAGGCGACGATCTGGCTGGGCATCATGGCGCCCAAGGGCACGCCCAAGGACGTCGTCGACAAGCTGAACAAGGCGATCACCGACATCGAGTCGCAGCCCGACGTCAAGGCCGACTGGGCGAAGCAGGGCGCGACGCCGATGTCGATGACGCCGGAGGCGTTCGACAAGTATCTCGAAGGCGACATCGTCAAGTGGGAGCACGTCGTCAAGATCTCCGGCGCAAGGCCCGACCGGTGACGGGGGCGGCTGCGGAGACCCTGCATCTGCTGTCGGCGGGGGCCGCCAAGGGCGTCGTGCAGGCGCTCGCCGGGTCGTTCGAGCGGGAGACGGGCGCGACGCTCGCCGCCACCTTCGATGCGGCGGGCACGATCCGCGACCTGTTCCTCGGCGGCGCGGCCTGCGACGTCGTGATCCTGCCCGCGGCGATGCTGGAGGCACTGGCCGCCCAGGGGAAGGTCGAGCGGGCCTCGATTGCCGCGCTGGGGGCGGTCCCCACCGGCATCGCGGTTCCGTCGGGCGAGCCCTCGCCTGCGGTCACCGGCGTCGACGGCTTGCGCGAGGTCCTCGCCCGCGCGTCGGCGCTCTACTGCCCCGACATCGAGCGCGCCACCGCGGGCATCCACTTCGTCGCCGTCCTCAAGACCCTCGGCATCCACGACCGCGTCGCCGCGAGGCTGCGACCCTACGCGAATGGCGCAGCCGCGATGGCGGCGATGGCCAGGGCCGAGCCGGCCGGGCACTCCGGGGCCGTCGGCTGCACGCAGGTCACCGAGATCCTCTACACCCCCGGCGTCAAGCTGGTCGCGGCGCTGCCCGACGAGGTGGCCCTCACGACCACCTATTCGGCGGCGGTCTCGCGTGGCGCCGGCAACCCGGGACGGGCGCGGCGCTTCGCCGCGCTCCTGACGGGCGAGGCCACCCGCGAGCTGCGCCGCGGCGGCGGCTTCGAGTAGCGCAGCGGCCGCGGGTCTTTAGCGCGCGGGCGGATTCCCGACCAGTGCCTGCCGGATGGCGCGCAGCTTGGCCTTGACGCGCAACTCGTTGTCGCGGCCCATGCGCACCATGATCTTCTGCCCCGCCGACAGGGACTCGAGCTCGGGGTCGGCGAACTTGTAGACGATCTTCGGCTGGACGAGCGCGATCGGCCCGGCGGGTTCGGGTGCTGCCAGCAGGTGGTCGATGACAAAGAC
The DNA here is from genome assembly GCA_050256935.1 of Candidatus Levyibacteriota bacterium. GTDB lineage: Bacteria > Pseudomonadota > Gammaproteobacteria > Burkholderiales > Casimicrobiaceae > VBCG01. The sequence goes on from JBLMVY010000321.1 coordinate 3,625, forward strand.
CAGGCGGTCGTTGAAATACTTGCCCGGGTAGCCCAGGTCCTCGTAGGCCTTCTGGAACAGCGGGTAGAAGCGCACGTAGGTCGCGACCAGCCGCGCCGTATCCGCGGCTTCCATCACCTGCACGTAGGGCGTGTAACGCGACGCGTTGTCGGCCCCGATCACCGTCTGGTCGCCCGCGCCGGTCGTCTGCAGCGTCCCGCCGACCGGCAGCACCGGCATCTTCTGCAGCGACGCCGTCTGCCGCGGCAGGTTGTCGATCGTCGCCACGAAACGCTGGACGATCTGCTGCAGATGGAAGATCCGGTCGAGCGGTGCCTTGCCGAAGATCGCGGCCATCGCATCCTGCATCGCCGGATCGCTGTCGGCGAGCTCGGGCAGCGGGGCCTGCTGCGCCGCAGTCCCGGCGCCGGCAGCTTCGATCGGATGCGCCGGGCCCGCCGCCGCCGGGGCGGCGGACCCCTGCGTGGCGGGTGCGGGCGCCACGGCCGGAGCGACCTGCGGCGCCGGCGGATGCATCTGCTTCCAGATGAAGACTGCCGCAACGACGACGGCGGCGATCATGAGCAGCGGCCATGCGAGGTTTCTGCGCGGCGCCACCCGCCCCTCCTGCGGGCGTGCCGGACGCTGCAGGCCTTGCGTGCCTACCGACGGTTCGATTCGTGCCATGAGGTTCTTTCCTGGACGGTTGACGGGCTGCGTTTAGGAAACGTTTAGCAATTCCCTAACGAAGAGTTAGCAACGCGCGATCGGCAAAGATCCGATACTGCATTGGACGCGCCGATCGCCGCTTCGATCCGAAGAGCGGGACGATCGCGCCGGACGACGACCGGCTCCGATCGAGCCATGACCACACGAGGGACTCATCATGACGACCAAAGCGACCTCCATGCAAGATCCGGCGCCGTCCGGGACGACCGCCGACGCCCTGCGTCGGCAGCCGCGCAACGAAGCGCCGGCGCGCTACGACCCCTATCTGGTCATCCACAAGGGGCTGCGCGCGCTGATGACCGACACGCTGCAGCGCGTCGGGCGCATGGACCCCCACGATGACGAGGACACCGCGCAGGCGCTGGCGCAGCTGCGCGAGCTCGTCTCGCTCGCCGAGACCCATCTGCACAAGGAAGACCTGTTCGTGCATCCGGCGATGGAGGCCCGCGCCCCGGGCTCGACGCGCAGCGCCGAGGCCGGCCACGCCTCGCACCGCACCGCGCTCGCCGCCCTGCTCGACGGCTGCGCGAGCGTCGAGGGCAGCACCGGCGAGGCGCGGGCGGCTGCGGCGCTGTCGCTCTATCGCCGCCTCGCGCTGTTCGTCGCCGAGGACCTCCAGCACATGCACGTCGAGGAGACGGAGAACAACGCGGTGCTGTGGGCGACCTACACCGACGACGAGCTCCACGCGCTGGTCGACCGGCTGGTGGCGTCGATCCCGCCGGCGACGAATGCGAAAATGGCGCGCTGGATGGTGACCTCGAGCTCTCCCGCCGAGCGCGCCACGCTGCTGCGCGGCGCGCGGCAGGCGATGCCGGCCGGCGCCTTCGAGGCGATGCTGGGCGGGCTGGCGCAGGCCCTTTCCAGCAAGGACCGCCTCAAGCTGGAGGCTGCGCTGGCGTGACGTCGTCGCCGGCCTCGACGAGGCGCAGCGGCCGCATCACCGCAAGCCGGAAGCGGCCGCGTCCCGTCTTCTCGATCCGGATCGACGCGCAGCGTTCCGCCAGCCGGCGCTGCAGGAGGATGAGTCGCGCTTCCAGATTCTCCGACAGCTCGGGCAGGCGGATCGCCGGGTCGAGGCGAAGCTCGCGGTTGGTGAACTCGCTGCGCCTGCCGTCGACGTGCTCGCGCAGCAGCTTCCAGAGGATTGCGCCGGCGACGCCCTTGATCAGGTAGTCGTCGTCGACGAACACGCTGTCGTGCCCGGCATAGTGGCGGAACGTCAGCGCCGATCCGGCGGGCGAAGGTGAAGGCGACGAGGCGCCCTGCGCCTCGTCGTCGCGCTCCTGGCCCTGCAGCAGCCTGATCGCGAGCCCGAGGCTCGCGGCGATGGCGACCAGCGCATCCTCGTCGTCATAGCGGAAGCGCTTCTCCTCGGGGCTTTCGACATAGAGCACCCCGATCAGCTGGGCGCCGGCGGCGATCGGCACGGCGAGCTGACTGCCGGCCTCGGCGAGCCCCGGGAAGGGAATCTGCGGGGTCAGGGCATCGCCCATGCCCCCCGCCTGCGCGCCCTCGCGAATCGCGCGGCCGTAGCTGTACTCGACCGTGGCGTGGGTGATGCGCACCGGCGTGCGCGTCTGCGCGGCGACGCCGATCACGCCGTCGCCGAACCCGATCTCCGATCCCACGCCCGAATGCTCGTAGCCGCGCGTGGCCACCGTGTACAGGCGCTGCCCGTCGCTCTCGGTCAGCAGGACCATGGCGTGATGGATGCGCAGGCTGGCGTCGAGCGCGCCCAGGAGCTCGTCGAGCAGCGCCGCGAGATCGGTGCAGCGCCCGAGGCGCTCGATCACCTCGCGCACCGCCGGCAGCAGGCTCGGGCGCGGCGGCATCGCGAGCTCGCCGCCGGGCACCCGCTCGACGCCGCGGACGCGGTAGACGTCCGAACCCTGCAGCCGGAACACCCCGCTCATGCCTTCGTGCGACGCGATGCCGGCGAGCTTGGCCTTCATGCGCTCGAACAGCGGCCCCCGCGTCTCGGTGCGCAGGTACTCGAGGTCGAAACGGTATTGGGCCCCGGTCTCCGGATGCAGGGCGAGCACCGTGGCGCGCGGGTTGGCCAGCACGTTCGCCCGCGTCTTGCTGAAGAACTGGAACGACAGCGCGATGTGGGTCTCGTCGACGTAGTGGATCTGCGACACGTAGCTGACGTTGGGCGTGCCGTCGGGCGCACAGGTGGCGACGGTCGACGGGATCACCCCCTCCATCAGGTCGCGCAGCGCCGAGAGCTCTGTCATGTCAGCGGCCGGGAAGCGGCGCACCTGCGCCCGGACCGGGGGTCTGGGCGAAGCCGTCGCTGGGCGTGAACGCGATGGCTGCGAGGTCCTCGGGACGCGCGCCCAGCACCGCGTGCACGAAGGGCGCCGAGTGCCCCAGCGGCGTCAGCTCGACGACGAACGACCCGGTGAAGGCCGCGACGAGCTGGGCATCGCCCGGCGTCAGCGGAACCACGCGGGCGTCGACACCCTTGAACTGCATCGTCCGGTGGGTCGTCGGGCGGCTGAACACCACTGCGATCGCGGCGTTGCCCTCGATGTCGCGCAGCAGCGCCGCGGCCTGCGGTCGCGACACGAAGACGGTCAACAGGCGGCCGTCGGCGCTCACCCGGCAACCGCAGCCCCGCGCCGACGAGGGGACGTTGTCGGCACCCCGTCCGGCGATGGCCATCGACACCCGACGCGTGATGAACTCGATGGTCTCGGCGTCGAGCAGCGGCTTGGCGGAAGGGGGCGGGCTCATCGGGCAATGATAGCCAACCCGCGCGTCAGGCGTGCGCGAGCCTCTGCCCGTGCTCGCGGGTCGCGTGGAAGCCGACCTTCGGCCAGCGCTCCATCGTCACCTGCAGGTTGTAGCGGTTGGTCGCCAGGAACACCGGATTGCCGTCGACGTCGGTGGCGAGCGCAGCCGCCTGCTCGCGCTCGAAGTTCCGGCGCGTGACGTCGTCGGGAAAGGTCAGCCAGCGCGCCGTCGCGATGTTGGCGTTCTCGTAGATCGCGTCGACCTTGTATTCGCTGGCGAGGCGCTGGGCGACGATCTCGAACTGCAGCGGCCCCACGGCCCCCAGCAGCAGCGTGTTGGTGTGCGACGAGGCGAACACCTGGATCGCGCCTTCCTCGCCCAGCTCCTGCAGGCCCTTGGCCAGCGGCTTGGCCTTGAACGGGTCGCGCGGGCGCGCGACGCGGAAGAGCTCGGGCGCGAAATAGGGGATGCCCTTGAACGCCAGCGCCTCGCCCTCGGTCAGGGTGTCGCCGATCTGCAGCTGGCCGTGGTTGTGGATGCCGATGATGTCGCCCGCGACCGCGTCCTCGCTGGCGACGCG
>JBLMVY010000322.1:0-3525 GCA_050256935.1 Candidatus Levyibacteriota bacterium
GGAAGCCCGCATCCTCGAGCTGGGCCCGGAGACGGTGATGGCGTTCCTCGCCGAAACCGTGGTCGGCGCCACCACCGGCGCGACGCCGCCCGCCCCCGGCTATTTCCGGCGCATCCGCGAGCTCTGCGACCGGTACGGCGTCCTGCTGATCCTGGACGAGGTGATGTGCGGGGCCGGGCGGACCGGGACCTTCCTTGCCTGCGAGCAGGAGGGGGTCACCCCGGACATTGTGGTGATCGCCAAGGGACTGGGCGCCGGCTACCAGCCGATTGGCGCCGTCATGTGCTCAGCCGAGGTCTATGCAGCCTTCGACCAGGGCTCGGGCGCATTCCAGCACGGCCATACCTACAGCGGCCATCCCATCGCCTGCGCCGCCGCCCTGGCCGTGCAGGACGTCATTCGGGAGGAGGGCCTTCTCGAGCGGGTCCGCAGCGCCGGCCAGCGCCTGGGCGCGGCGCTCCGGGCCGAGTTCGGACAGCACCCGCACGTGGGCGACATCCGCGGCCGCGGCCTGCTGCAGGCCATTGAGCTGGTGTCCGACCGCGCGGAGAAGACCCCCTTCACGCCGGAGAAGCGCCTGGCGGCCACCGTGAAAGCCCAGGCGTTCGAGCGTGGGCTGATGGTCTACCCCGGCTCCGGCACGGTCGACGGCGTGCGTGGCGACCACCTCTTGCTGGCGCCGCCCTACACGGTGACCGACGCCCAGATCGACGACATCGTGCAGCGCCTGTCCCAGGCGCTGGACGCCAGCCTTGCCTCCGGACCTGCCGCATGACCCGCGATCCCCGCTACGACATCCTTTTCGAGCCCGTGCGCATCGGGCCGGTGACCGCCAGGAACCGCTTCTTCCAGACGCCACACTGCAACGGCATGGGCTGGACCCAGCCCCAAGCGCTGGCCGCGCTGCGCGGGGTGAAGGCCGAGGGCGGTTGGGCGGTCGTCAGCACCGAAGAGGTGGAGATCCATGGTTCAACGGGAATCCGGGCCGGAGCGCAGGCTCGCGACGGGAACGTCATCGAGCCGTAACCTGCGGGGCCCAGGCTCACGGGTTTGCGCGGTCGCCATCGACGCCGGCATCGAGCCGCATTCCGATAGACCCCGCCGTGCTTGCGCATCCCCCACCCATCAATCGTGAGCTCTCGACGCTCGCGTTCAACCGGCGGGTCCTGGCGCTCGCCACCGACGCGCGCGTTCCGTTGCTCGAGCGCCTGCGCTTCCTGTGCATCGTCGGCAGCAATCTCGACGAGTTCTTCGAGATCCGGGTTGCGGGCCTCAAGGAGCAGCTGCGCGAGAACGCTCCGGGTTTCGGCGTGTCGGTGCAGGAAGCGCGCGCGCTGCTGGGGCAGATCGGCGTCGAAGTCCGGGCGCTGATCGCCGACCAGTATCGGGTCCTCAACGACGAGGTGCTGCCTGCGCTGGAGCGCGCCGGCGTGCGCCTGATCCGCCGCTCCGAATGGACGCCGGCGCAGCGCGCCTGGGCGGCCAGCTACTTCACGAGCGAGGTCCGCCCGCTGCTGACGCCCATCGGCCTCGATCCGGCGCATCCGTTTCCGCAGGTCGTCAACAAGTCGCTCAACTTCGTCGTCGAGCTGTCGGGCTCGGACGCGTTCGGCCGCGAGACCTCGATCGCCATCCTGCGTGCCCCGCGCGTCCTGCCGCGCGTCATCCCGGTGCCCGAGCACGGCGACGGCAGCCGGCACGACTTCATCCTGCTGTCGTCGATCATCCACACCCACATCTCCGATCTCTTCCCGGGCCGCGAAGTGATCGCCGATTCGCAGTTCCGCGTCACGCGCGACGCCGACGTGTGGATCGACGAGGAAGAGGTGAAGAACCTGAGGCAGGCGCTGCAGGGCGAGCTCTCGCACCGCCATTTCGGCCGCGCCGTGCGCCTCGAGCTGCCCGACGGCTGCCCGAAGCAGCTCGCCGAAGTGCTGCTGCGGCATTTCGAACTCGCGCCCGACGACCTCTATCACTGCAACGGGCCGGTCAACATCATGCGGCTGGAGTCGCTGATCGACCAGGTCGACATCGACGCCCTCAAGTATCCGCCGTTCCGTCCCGGCCTGCCGGCGCGCCTGCCGGCGACGGTCGACGTCCTGGCGGCGATGCGCCAGCGCGACATCCTCCTGCATCACCCCTACCAGTCGTTCGAGCCGGTCGTCGAGTTCATCCGCAAGGCGGCCAAGGATCCCGACGTCCTCGCGATCAAGCAGACGGTCTACCGGACCGGGGTCAATTCCGCGCTGATGGAGGCGCTGGTCGATGCGGCGCGCCAGGGCAAGGAGGTGACCGTCGTCGTCGAGTTGATGGCGCGTTTCGACGAGGAGACCAACATCGACTGGGCCGAGCGGCTCGAGCAGGCCGGCGCGCAGGTGGTCTACGGAGTGTTCGGACTCAAGACGCACGCCAAGCTGGTGCTGATCACCCGGCGCGAATCCGACGCGCGGGGCCGCCCGATCCTCGCGTCCTACGCCCATCTGGGAACGGGCAACTATCATCCCCGCACCACGCGCCTGTACACCGACTTCGGCCTGCTGACCGCCGATCCCGGGATCTGCGCGGACGTGGCCGAGGTGTTCCTGCACATCACCAGCCTCGCCAGGGCGAACCGGCTGCGGCACATGCTGCTCGCGCCTTTCACCATGCAATCGCGGGTGATCGCGATGATCCGCCGCGAGGCGCGCCATGCCCGCAGCGGACGCCCGTCGGGCATCAAGGCGAAGATGAACGCGCTGGTCGACGACGGCGTGATCCAGGCGCTCTATGCCGCGTCGAAGGCGGGCGTGCCGATCGACCTCGTCGTCCGCGGCGCCTGCGCGCTGCGTCCTGGCGTGCGCAACGTCTCCGAGACGATCCGGGTGCGCTCGGTCCTCGGAAGGTTCCTCGAGCACCACCGCGTGTGGCGCTTCGAGAACGGGGGGAAGCCGTCGGTGTGGCTGTCGTCGGCGGACTGGATGGGGCGCAACCTCTTCAAGCGCATCGAGGTGGCGTTCCCCGTGCGCGATCCGGAGCTCGCCGACCGCGTGGTGGCCGAGGGTCTCGACATCTATCTGCACGACACCGAAGGCGCCTGGGAACTGGCGGCGGACGGAAGCTGGACCAAGGTGCAGGCCGCTGCTGCACCTCCTTTCTCAGCGCAGGCCGACCTGCTGGCCCGCCTTTCCAACGGCAACAGCGGCTTCTCCCGCCCGCTGGAACTTCCGGCCTATCTGAAGGCGTCCTGATCCCGCGCCGAGGTCGGTGCGGCGGTGGCAGCGCCGGCGCGCTCCGCCGCGCGGCGGCGCACGAGCATCGCTAGCGCGGCGCGCTCCGCCAGGGGTGGCCGGCGACCGTCCATTCGGCGCGCTCCCGCGCCAGCAGGAGGTCGCTCAGCGGATGTGCCTTGAGCCAGCGCTTGGGGGCCGCGAAGTGGAGCGCATCGCCGGCTTCGATCGCGATCCGCGGCGGCTTGATCGGCCGGCGTCCATGATGGAAAACGACGGCCAGCCGCAGCGCCAGCAGCATCGCGCGGAAAGCGGCGTC
>JBLMVY010000323.1:0-4983 GCA_050256935.1 Candidatus Levyibacteriota bacterium
TTCGGTCACCGCCTGCTGATGGACGTGGTCGTGCCCGGCGGCGTCGCGCGCGACCTCGACGTCGTGCAGGCGCTGGCGATGCGCGACCACGTGCAGCGCCTGCACGCGGAGATCGTCGAGCTTCGCGGCATCTACGACGAGCACGCGGGATTGCAGGACCGTTTCCGCAACTGCGGTGCAGTGAGCGCCGAGCTCGCGGCGCGGCTCGGCATGCAGGGACTCGCCGCGCGGGCGAGCGGCCTCGCCCGCGACCTGCGCTGCGACTTTCCCTGCGCGCCTTACGACGCGCTGGCGGTGAGCATCGCCCGCGGGACGAACGGCGATGTCGCCGCCCGGGTGGCCGTCCGCTTCGACGAGGTCCTCGAATCGCTGCGCCTCGTCGACGCGATCGTCGCGCGGCTGCTCGACCCCGAGCTCGCCCGCGACGTGGCGGTGGCGCTCCCCGAAGCCGCCGCGCAGCGCCTGGGAATCGGCTACGTCGAAGGCTGGCGCGGGCCGGTGCTCGTCGCCCTCGAATCGGGACCCGGCGGAACGATCAGGCGCTGCCACCCGCACGACCCGTCGTGGTCGAACTGGCCCGCGATCGAGCACGCGGTCATCGGCAACATCGTCCCCGACTTCCCGCTGATCAACAAGTCGTTCAACCTGTCGTACAGCGGGCACGACCTCTAGCGACCGGCCATGTATCACGTACTGCGACAGATCGCCCGCACCGGCATCAGAACCGAGAAGGCCCCCGAGCCCGCGCCGGAGGATGTGGTCGCTCGCCGGCTGCACGCCGACATCCTGCGCATCCTCGGCCGGGCGCTCACCATCCGCTACGTCGACGCCGGATCCTGCAACGCCTGCGAGCTCGAGGCGCAGGCGCTCTCCAATCCCTACTACAACGTCGAGGGCCTCGGCATACGCTTCGTGGCGAGCCCCCGCCATGCCGACGCGCTGATGGTGAGCGGCCCGGTGTCCAGGCACATGGCCATCGCGCTGCGCCGCACCTGGAACGCGGCACCCGAGCCCAAGCTGGTCATCGCCGTCGGGGAGTGCGCCTGCGGGCGCGGCATCTACGCGGAGAACTATGCGACCCTGGCGCGCGTTTCCAGCGTCATTCCCGTCGACGTCGAGGTTCCCGGGTGCCCGCCCTCCCCGGTCGCGTTGCTGCAGGGCATCCTGGCCGCGGTGCGGCAGAAGGGGGCCGAACCCTAATTTCTCCCGGTGGGACATTCCCGACGGTAGACTTGGCATCGGCCCGGCGTAGCCCCCCCGGGACATCCTCCGCCCGGGACGCCCAAGGCGCCCGGTACTCCCCGAAGCGGCGGGCTCGCGGCGGACTGACGGAGCTCGAGGCACGAATGGCACGCTCAGCGAAGGAGCAGGCACCTCCCCGGCGATCCGTCGCAACGAGTCGCGCCGGTGCGCCGGCCTCCCCCGTCCAACGCATCGCCGACCTCGCCTGGGCGGGCCAGCATGAAAGGGCGGTGGAGCTCGCCACCGCAGCCTTGGCAGTGGCGCGCCTCCCGGCAGCTCGCAAGCTCGAACTTCTCGACCTGCGCTCCGAGAGCCTGCTCGCCGTCGGCAACCTCGACGACGCCGCCGCCGACGCCCAGGCGATGGTGGAACTCTCGAGCGGTACCAGGCAGCCAGCGCTCAAAGCGCAGTCCGGCAACCGGATGGCACTGATCCAGATGCGCCGCGGCGATCCTCAGGCCGCGGTTGCCACCGCGACCGCCGCGCTGAAGTCCGCGCGCGCCAGCAAGCGGCCGCAACTCGAGGCAATGGCGCTGTTCCGTCTCGCCGAAGCGCAGTCTCGCGCCGCCAACGCCGACGAGCGATCGGTGGCCAACGCCTCGCGGGCCCGCAAGCTCTTCGCCACGCTGGGCGACCGGGCCGGCGAGGGCCGGGCGATGTGGGTGGTGTCGATGTCGCGCAGCCATCAGGGGCGCGCCGCCGAGGCCGACCGGGCCGCCAGCGAAGCGCTGGCGCTGTGCCGTGCCGCCGGCGACCTCTACGGCACGGGCAATGCCCTCAACATGCTGATGTTCAACGAGGCGGACATCGGCACGAACCTGCGGCTGCTCAACCAGGCCCAGGCTGCGTTCGAGGCGGCAGGCTATCTCGAACGCCAGGGGATGATCACGACCAACCTCGGCATCGCCTACATGAACCTCGGCCTGTACCGCCGCGCCCGCCGGACGCTGCGCAAGGCCGGGGACATCTATCGCCGCGCGGGGTCCGCAGCGGGCGCCGACGGCAGCGAGTGGCTGCTCGCGGTCGTCGAGGTCGAAATGGGACATTTCGACCGAGCCCGCGAGCATCTGGCTGCCGCCATCGCGGCGCCAGGGGGCCGCGACGCCCGAGACCGGTTCCCGGGCTTCGAACCAACGCTTCGGGGCCGGCTTGCCTTCCGCGAAGGCGATGCCGCTTCGGCGCTACCACATTTCCGACGCGCGGTGGCCCGCTCCCGCGCCGCGAAACAGGATGCGTTCGAGTCCAACACCCTCGCCGAGCTCGCGCGCGTGCTGCTCGCGGCAGGCGAACCGGCTGCCGCGCTGGAAGCCACACAGCGCGCCATCCGGATTCATCGCGCCCACGATCTCGCGCCGATCCAGGGCTTGCAGCCCGCGATGGTCTGGTGGGAGCACAGCAGGGCGCTGGCGGCGAACGGCAAGCGGCGCGAGGCGCTCGACGCACTGGAGGCGGCGTATGGCTTCATGCGCAAGGGCATCGCCGGCCTCGGGGACGAAGGTCTGCGCCGCAACTACCTGAACAAGATCCGCGGGCATCGCGAGATCGTCGACGCCTGGCTCGAGGGTGCACGCAAGCGCAAGCTCGGGGCTGCGCGCCGAAGCGCGCACCTGCAGGGCGAAGCCAGCCTGCGCGAGCCCTTCGAGCGCCTGGTCGACACCGGCCTGCGCATGAACGAGCTGCGCGAAAGCGCCGAGCTGCACGAATTCCTGGTCGACGAGGCCACGGAGCTCTGCGGGGCCGAGCGCGTGCTGCTCGTCCTGGAGATGCCGGACGGACTCCAGCTCACGGGCTCGCTGGTCCCGCAGAACGAGGACGCGCTGGCGCTGCTGCAGGACATCGCGCCGCTGCTCGCGAGCGCGCGCCGCATCCGTGTGGTGACCCTCGCCCACGATCCGGAAGGCGCCGACGAGCTTGCGCAGCGCTCGCGGATCGTCGCGCCGCTGGTGGCCCAGCACCGTCTCCTCGGGTTCCTCTACGCCGACATCGACGGTCGCTACGGCCGCTTCCGCGATTCCGACCGCGACCTCCTCGGCATGCTCGCCGCGCAGGCCGCCGTGGCGCTGGACAACGCGCGCTGGTCGCAGGGTCTGGAGCGCAAGGTCGAGGAGCGCACGGCCGAGCTCGACGAGCGCGTGCGAGAACTCGAGGTGATCAACGCCATCCAGCGCGGGCTCGCCGCGGAGCTCGACTTCCAGGCGATCGTGGACCTGGTCGGCGAGCAGCTGCGGGCGGTGTTCGACGCCGACGTGACCGGAATCGCCTTGCTCGATCGGCAGCGCGACCTGGTGGCCTACCCGTTCCTCGTCGATCACGGCGAGCGCTACCGGCCGCCGCCTGGCCCCCCTCGCGGCATGACGGGCTACGTGATGCGAACGAGGCAGACGCTGGTGATCCACGCGGCGGCCGAGCTCGATGCGATGTTCCAGCGGATCGGGGAGCAGGTCGTGCAGCTCGGCGGGTCGACACCCGACAATTCGTTCGTCTATGCGCCGCTGCTGGTCGGCGATCGGGCCACCGGGGTCATCGTCATCGGCAAGCAGCCGGAGCACGCGTTCAGCGACGCCGACGTCAACCTGATCACGACCGTGGCGGCGAGCTTGAGCCTCGCGCTGCAGAACGCGAAGAGCTTCGAGGCCGAGCGCCAGCGCAATGCGGAGCTCGCGATCATCAACGCGGTGCAGCAGGCGCTGGCCGGCGAGCTCGAGCTGCAGGGCGTGTACGACGCCGTCGGCGACAAGCTGTGCGAGGTGTTCGACGAGACCATCGTCGGCATCCGCATCTACGATCCCGAGACCGACCTGCTGCACTACGTCTACCAGTCGCTCGGTCCGACGGAGCGCATTCAGGTGCCCCCGGCGCCGCCCTCGGGGTTCGGGGCCCACGTCCTGCGTACCGGCAAGAGCCTCCTCATCAACGAGGGGATGGAAGAGGCGATCCGGACCTACGCCAGCGCGTCGCTTGCGCCGGACCATCCACGCCAGCTCAGAGCCCAGCTGATGGTGCCGCTGCGGGTGGGCGACCAGGTTCGCGGCATGCTGACCCTCAGCAATCACGAGCGCGAGCACGCCTACGGCGAGGCCGACGTGCGGCTGCTCGAGACGCTGGCCGGCAGCATGAGCGTGGCGCTGGAAAACGCGCGCCTGTTCGACGAGACCCAGCGCCTGCTGAAGGAGACCGAGCGCCGCCGCTCCGAGCTCGCGCTGATCAACAGCATCCAGCACGGCATCGCGGCGGAGCTGAGCTTCCAGGGCATCGTCGACGTGGTCGGCGACAAGTTGCGCGAGCTGTTCGGCAGCGACGACATCGGCATCCGCTGGCGAGACGAGCGGACCGATCTCGTGCACAACCTGTATACGTACGAGCACGGGAAGCGGCTGCATCTGCCGGCGTTCCCCTACAACCCCGAAAGAAAGCTGATCCAGGCACTTGAGGCCGGACAGACGGTGGTGGTGAGGGACCGCGCCGCCATGGATGCGCTGGGCATCCTGACCACGCCGGGCACCGATGCGTCGCTGTCGGCGGTGTTCGTCCCGGTGCTGCTGGGCGGCAAGCTGCGCGCGTCGATCTCGCTCGAGAGCTTCGAGCGCGAAGATGCCTTCGACGAGGCTGCCGTCCACCTGCTGACGACGGTGGCGGCGTCGATGGGCGTCGCCCTGCAGAATGCGCGTCTGTTCGAGGAGACGCAGCGCCGCGCCCGCGAGACCGCGGCGCTGGCCGAGGTTGGCCGCGACCTGTCGTCGT